>NZ_JAVKEA010000205.1:0-40070 GCF_040221695.1 Coleofasciculus sp. E2-BRE-01
TTTTTGATAAATAATTAGATCTTCATGAGTTTTGATGCTTTTTTGGTCTTCTTCCTTGTCCACTTTCCCTCCAGGTCTTCCAAGTCTTACCTCCATTATACCGTCCAGGTAAAAAACCTACCCTTGTGAGGCGGGGGGAGCGGGGGGAGCTGGGGAAGATAACGGATCAGATGTTAAGAACGCGGTAAGTTAGAGGTAAGCGCCCTATCCATACCTGTAAATCACTAATCATGCCTGTGAATCGAATTGTCCTGTTATGCGTGGTTGGAGGTGGACTGGCTATATTTGTGTTGTCAAATTTGTCAGCCCCCGCCTTGTCTATCGTATTTTTGGGAATGCAAACAGTTGCATTACCTCTGACGGTATGGATAGGACTGGCGATCGCACTCGGCATACTCACCAGTTTAGTCTTACAATTGCTCAGTTTTCGACCCAGGAGGGTTCAGAGGTTTGATCGTGCCGCCCAAGCATCGCCTCCAAATCGCTGGCGATCAGATGTTGAGTTTGAGCAGGAGGAACCTGAACCAGAGGAAACTGAACCAGAAATGCCACCTCCCCCACCCCCTCCACCACCTCCTCCTCCCAATCCTTCCCCCTCTGCTTCCGGTTCAGATTGGGATCAAGCTGTTGCTCCAGAGTGGAACTTTGAAGGAGAATCGGCAACATCCATAGAGGACGAGTTTGACTGGGATGAGTTTGAGAGTCAGCCAGAGGAAGAGGTATTAGAGGAAGAGAAAACAGAGCGCGATCGCGAAGAGCGCAGTATCGGAAGCGATCGCAGTAGTTACGAACCACCTCAAGAACCCAGCCGCCGTTCTCAATCCGACTCGGTTTATTCCTACAGTTACCGGGAATCTAATACGTCTAAATCGAGGATTGGCAAATCTGAGGCAGTGTATGATGCTAACTATCGAGTAATTACCCCGCCGTACCGCCAACCTCCACCCCAAGCGGAACCAGAGGATGAGGATGAAGATGAAGACTGGGGTTAGAAGCTGAACAATAATTTCTGGGCATATCTTGGCAAATCTTCGGGTCTTCCGTAGTTAGTGTGCTAAATTGTTAGTTTAATTTGCCCAAATATTGAACAGCAATAGCTTTAACTATTTCTACCCGGATTTCAAGAGAGTTTTGAGGCGATGAAAAGCTACAGTCCTTGCTTGGCAAGCTTTCTAGTTCATTAAATCTGATAGTTTAGCACACTAAGTCCGGAAGAACCGCAGTGGACTCAATTACAACAAAAAAGGACTTCAAAGACTGCTCAAACGCATCATGAAAGGCGATATTGGACGTTTAGTTTTGACCCACAAAGACCGACTTCTTAGATTTGGCTCAGAGCTTGTTTTTGCAATGTGCGAAGAGTTTGAAACCGAGGTTGTGATTGTCAATAAATCTTCAGAGGAATTAAGTTTTGAACAAGAGCTGGTCACAGACGTGATTGAACTTATTACTGTATTTTCGGCACGTCTCTATGGCTCTAGAAGCAAGAAAAAAAAAGCTAATTGATGGCATGACCCAAGTGGTTAAGGATGTTCAATAATGTTACTAGGATTCAAAACAGAGTTAAGGCTAAACAACAAACAGCGAACCGCATTAGCTAAACATTGTGGCGTTTCCCGCCATGCGTGGAATTGGGGTCTAGGTTTAACCAAGCAAATACTTGACCACAACCGGGATAACCCAGAGGATAAAATCAAGTTCCCCACTGGGATTGACTTACACAAGTGGCTAGTAGCGCTGGTTAAACCCTTATGCCCTTGGTACTATGAGGTGAGCAAATGCGCCCCCCAGTTTGCGCTTAGACAATTAGCCCAAGCTTGGAAGGATGCGTTCAAGAAAAACAAAAAACCGCCTCGGTTTAAGCGCAAAGGAAAGCATGACAGCTTCACTCTAGACGGGTCAATTCAGCTTGACCATTTCAAGATTAGAGTTCCTAGAATTGGTTGGTTAAAGACGTATGAGCGGCTACCTGTTCGATTTCAGCCCAAAACTGTCACCATATCCAGAACGGCTGACCGATGGTTTATCAGTTTTAAGCTGGAATATGAGCCAGTTAACCGCCCCAAGTCTTACCCTGTAGTAGGTGTTGATTTGGGGATCAAAGCGTTAGCGGTATTGTCTACCGGGATTGTCGTAGAAGGTGCTAAAAGCTATCGGAAGTACGAGAAAAAACTCTCTCGTTTGCAATGGTTGAATCGTCACAAACAAATGCTTGGAGCTAACTGGAAGAGAGCCTCGAACAAGATAGCCCGTTTGCATCGTAAGATAGCAAACATTAGAAAAGACACATTGCACAAACTCACCTCCTATTTAGCCCAAAACCACAGCCGAATAGGAATAGAGGAGCTTAATGTGTCTGGGATGATGGCTAATCACAAGCTGGCTAAAGCTATTGCCGATATGGGTTTCTTTGAGTTCAAACGCCAGAAGCGAGTACAAGTGCAAGCTGTACGGGTCAACCTTGGTTGAGGTTGACCGATGGTATCCCTCAACCAAAACCTGCTCAAGATGCCATACTGTCAAGGATGAAATGCCTTTATCTAAGCGAGTTTTCCGGTGTGACAACTGCGGGTTAGAAATTGACCGCGATTTTAACGCCTCCATTAATTTGGAATGGTTCCGCCAGTTAGGTGGGGAAGTGCCTGTGGACTGGTTGAGTGCCGACACCGCCAGAGTGAAGCAGGAAGTAAGCGGCAAGCCTAGACATGAATAACTTTGCCTAGACTTGCGTAGGTATTACATAACGGATTTGAGTTTGATGATCAAGACAGAGGTTCATAGCTGAAGCTTGATCAATGAGCTATTGATTATTACCCAGCGTGTAAATGGTAAACTTGGTAACAAATTTTCTCAACAAATCAATAAAAAATTAGTCAAATTGTAAATTTATCGGCAAACTATTGGTATGCTGGAAAGTATAATCAGTCTCAAACAGTAGCAAGTTTCCAACACTATAAAACCAGGGAGAGCGCTCATGAGACGCCACACACTCGTTGTTTTAAGCATCACTACTGCGGTCTTTGGCTTAGTCCCCCTTGCCCAAGCTCAGTCAGACTCACCGTTTAGCGCTAATGACAATTCGGTTACGTTATCCGGTGAATCCCTACAGACTGTACAAAGTCGCAGTCTATCCAACGATTACCGTTCTTTCTTCCATACCAACTCGCCCATTGATCCAGATGCAGCAGGAGTGAATTCTACAGATTCAAGCTTTGCCATTAGCGATCGCCTACGAATTGTAGTGGGAGATACCCTCAACTCTGGTGATCCCCTTGACCTATTTCCGGCTGTGGGAGAAGAGGGAGATGTTCAGCGACTCAAGTTACAAGTGCCGCTCAGGGAATAATTAGTCATAATTATTCTCAAATGACATCCGCAAAGTCGCGCAAAATTATTTGATAACTATTGCCGATGTCATAGCCGTAAAAAATAGAAGACAATTAAGAAACAACTCCAACACAAACAACTAATCTGGGCTAGTACGGTGAGAAATGTTCCTGATTTCTCAAGTCTACTAGCCTATTCTCTTGGGCAAAAGGTAAAGGGTAAAAGGGAATAAGTAGTCGGACAAAGGAAAGTTGACGGTTAAAATTAGGGGACTCTTAACAGGGAACAGTAAGAAGTTGAGGCTTGTTAAGATTTCTTCGTACAGCGGGCAGAATTTATGTCCAGGTACTTACAAGATTTAGTTTCTAAATGATACCCAATCCCATGACAGCGGTTTTCAAGTTCGTGAAGTACGTTATTTTTATCATTTTTTATTATTCATGAGATATGCCAAATATTTTTAATCTCTCTTCCCAACTGTCTAATGAAGAACAATTTGAGGCATTAGTCTCTAGTGATAGCGTGTTAATTGAGCGAATTATCTCCACAGGGCAAACTACACCAACCGGAGAATGGTATGATCAGCAGCAGGATGAGTGGGTGATCCTGCTTCAGGGGGAAGCAATTCTTATCTATGATGATGGGTCTAAAATTGAACTAAAAGCTGGCGATTATGTTTTGATTAATGCTCATCAAAAGCACCGAGTTGAATGGACAAGCTCTCACCCACCCTGTATTTGGCTAGCTGTCCATGGTAATCTTAAATCTAATGGCAGAGACGATAAAATCTGAGTTAATTCAACATTGAAAACGGGTGTGTGAAGAACTATGATAAATTGACACTTGACTTTCCCCTTCCTTGTAAATCAGAGTTCGGATTACTGGAGTAGTGCTAAATGGCGCTGATTCGCATAGCCTGGAAATAAATGAATTAACTCTTTGAACCCGTTTCAACGGGTTTGGTGCTTTTAGCCCCAACTTTAGTTGAGGGCTTAAGTCAGCGACATTTCCCTTAAGTCCTTTGTCACTATGCAAATTCCTAAGCAACTTTGGCGAGCGTCTCCTATCTTATTATCCCTGCTGGGTGGTATCCTCATGGGATTAACTCCATCCCCTGTGGAAGCCTGGTCTTTGGCGTGGATTGCTTTAGTGCCTTTATGGTTCTTAGTCGTCACCCGTCAAAGTCTGCGCCAGACGGCTTTATATGGTTTCTGCTGGGGGATTGGCTATCAAGGCTTAGCCCTATTTTGGATTACAGGTGTTCATCCCATGGATTGGATGGGAGTACCCTGGTTAGCCAGTTTAGCGATCGCGCTTTTTTGCTGGGTGTTTATTACCCTCTGGGGGACGATTCTGGTGGTGCTGTGGGCGGTGGGGATGACGGCGTTCAATTCACTCTTGAATCGTCAAGGGGTCAAGTTTAGAACCGTTAATCGCGTTTTGGTGGGAATTGCCCTCTGGTGTGGTTTAGAAGCCTTCTGGACTTTAGGCGATCTCAATTGGACCTCGTTGGCTTATACCCAAAGTCCCCATAATTTATTGATTTTACACCTGGGTCAGATTTCGGGTCCGTTTACAGTAACCGCCGCCGTTGTTGCTGTGAATGGGTTAATCGCAGAAGCTGGAATTAGTTATTTCTCTAATCGAAGCCAACGAGTCACTGGATCTAAGGCAAAGCAGAAATTTATCCTAGCTTTAGGACTTCTTGTCGGTTTGCATTTGATTGGATTTGGACTCTACAGTCGCCCGCTGATTCAACCCACTCAAGCCGCTTTCAAGGTTGGTATTATTCAAGGGAATATTCCTAACCGGATTAAACTCTACCGAGATGGTTGGAGTCGAGCAATTGAAAATTATACCAATGGTTACAACGCCTTAGCGGATAAAGGAGTAGAAGCTGTCCTGACACCGGAAACAGCATTACCCTTTCTCTGGGATGAACAGATTAATCAATTTCGCTCACCCGTTCCCTTTTATCAATACAAACTCGATCGCTTTAAAGAGGCTATTTTAGACAAAGGTGTGCTGGTTTGGTTGGGTGCGTTTGGTGAAAAAGGAGATAGCCTGACGAATAGTTTATTTACGATTACAGGTACAGGGGAAACCATCAGCCGCTATAACAAAGTGATTCTCGTCCCGTTAGGCGAATATATTCCCTTTGAGGAAGTATTGGGTAGTTTAATTGATCGGCTTTCCCCCTTAGATGCCCATTTAGCCGCAGGTCAACCCAACCAACAGTTTGACACACCGTTTGGTCGTGCGATCGCGGGGATTTGTTATGAGTCAGCTTTTGCCTATCATTTCCGCCATCAAGCGGCTAGGGGGGGTGAGTTTATTCTAAGTGCTTCAAATAATGCTCATTATAGTGAAACCATGCCCGCCCAACATCACGCCCAAGATGTGATGCGTGCTATTGAAACAGATCGGTGGGCAGTACGGGCGACAAATACAGGCTATTCTGGCATTGTCGATCCTCATGGTAGAACTTTATGGCTTTCTGGGATTAATACTTACGAGATTCATGCGGCGACAGTTTATCGGCGACAAACCCAAACACTTTATGTACGCTGGGGCAATTGGTTGACGCCGACATTATTAGGATTGGCGATTTTAGCGTTTATCGTGAGTCGCTAATCCTGTTTGTAGTAGGCGCTTGATTCGTCTCTAGCCAGAGGACTAAAGTCCTCACTACAAACATCCAAAACCCTGCACGTTTGTTTAGCTGCGATTTCAACCGCCATAACTGTTTACGTTACTGGATACTATTTGTTATAGTCTCAGAAAGAGGATAATTATCCGCCGGATTGCCTCTATCTAAGGAATAATATTTTTTCTCCTCTGAACCAGTTCTCAAGACATTGTTTGTGTCTTTTTGTGTGGCTACCTCACCATGAATAAATTTTGCTATGCCTTCATCTCTTACGGACGAGCTGATAGTAAAGCTTTTGCAACAAAACTTTATGAGCGCTTGCTCAAGGAAGGGTTAAAGGTTTGGTTTGACCAGAATGATATCCCCCTTGGCGTCGATTTTCAGAACCAAATTGATGATGGGATTGAAAAGGGACATAATTTCCTATTTATCATTGCGCCTCATTCGGTGAATTCGCCCTATTGTGGTAAAGAAATTGAGCTGGCACTGAAGCGGAATAAACGGATTATTCCTTTACTGCACGTTGAGCAAATTACTCAGGAAACGTGGCAGCAGAGAAACCCTAAGGGTACGCCCCAAGACTGGGAAGCATATCAACAGAAAGGGTTACATTCCAGCTTTCCTAATATGCACCCCGCGATCGGTAAGATTAATTGGGTCTATTTTCGCGAGGGAATCGATGATTTTGAGCAGTCGTTTGCCGATTTAATTGACTTATTGAAGCGCCATGCTGATTATGTGGAGCAGCATACCCAGTTTTTAGCAAGGGCGTTGGAGTGGGAGCGGCATCAAAAACAAACGAGTTATCTGTTAGTTGGGGAAGAACGACAGCAGGCAGAAGCTTGGTTAAAGATACGATTTAAAGACGATCAACCGCCTTGTCTTCCTAGTGATTTGCATTGTGAGTATATCACCGAAAGTATCAAGAATGCCAATAACTTGATGACGCAGGTGTTTATCTCTTATGCTGATGAGGATCGGGCGACAATGGAGAAGATTCGCAAGAGTTTGAGGCGAGAAAGTATTACAGTTTGGACGAATACAACGGATATTCAAACGGGGGAAGCGTTTGAGGAGGCGATTAAGCGGGGCATTGAACAGGCGGACAATGTGGTTTATCTGCTTTCGCCGGATTCGGTAATGTCGGATTTTGCTCGGCGAGAATTAGAGTCTGCTTTATCGCTGAATAAGCGGATTATACCTGTGTTAGTGCGAGAAATACCACCAGAAAAAGTGCCGTCAGCGGTGCGGGATTTGCACTATATTGACCTGACGGACAATGTGAGGGAAGAAGATTATCAGCTTGATGAAAGCCAATTGTTGAAGATTTTGCATCAGGATGAGGCTTATTATAACGAGCATAAGATATTACTGACGAAGGCGCTGAAGTGGAAGCGGCAGCATGAGAATCCGAGTATTCTGTTGCGAGGGTATAACTTGCGGAGTGCAGAAACTTGGTTGAAGGTGGCAAATAAGAGAACGCTGCATCCGCCGATACTGTTAATAGAAGAATTCATTAATGAAAGTTTGCGGCAACCGCCTGCTGAATCGCTGGATGTGTTTATTTCCTATTCTCGTGCGGATTCCGATTTTGCTCGGAAGCTGAATGATGAACTGCAACTTCAGGGGAAAACGACGTGGTTTGACCAAGAAAGTATTGCATCGGGGGCGGATTTTGCCCAGGAGATTAATGGGGGAATTCAAGCTTGTGATAACTTTTTGTTTATTCTCTCGCCTCGTTCTGTGAATTCGCCTTATTGTAAGGATGAGGTGGAGTATGCGGCGGGGTTGAATAAGCGGTTTGTGACGGTGCTGCATCGAGCGGTGAATTCAGATGAGCTGCATCGGGAGTTAGGAAAGGTGCAGTGGATTGATTTTAATCCCAATGAGAAGGATTTTAATGCCAATTTTAGACAATTGGTGAGAACCCTGGATACTGACCGGGAACACTTACACAATCATACCAAATGGTCGCAGCGAGCAATTGAATGGGAGGAGAAAGGGAAGAGTGCTGATTTGCTGTTACGGGGGAGTGAATTTGGTATTGCTGAAAATTGGTTAATGGAGGCAGAGCAACAAAAGAAACAGCCTGCCGCGACTCCATTGCAGAAGGCATTTATTGAGTCAAGTCAAAACGCGATCGCAGTAGCAGAGAAAGACGAAAAACGTCGCAAAGAAGAAATGCTGCGTTTGCAGGAGGAACGGACGAAGGAAGCTGAAGCACGGCTAGCAGAACAGAAAAAAAGTCTTGTCGCTGTCAGTATGTTATTGGTGGCTGCTGTCGGCGTTAGTGTGTGGGCTTTCAGTCTGTGGAGACGAGCAGAAATAGCTCAGATCAAATCTCTAGGCTTATATTCAGTGTCACTCTCTGATTCAAATCGGCAGTTCGATGCTTTGATTGAAGCAATTAAGGCAGGAAGGCAACTTCAAAAACACAAAGGAACTGAGAGTATAGTTTTGACAGCCTTGCAGGCAGCAGTTTATGGAAAAGGATATAGAGAGCGCAATCGGCTGACTGGGCATCAGGATGATATCCACAGCCTCACCTTCAGCCCCGACGGCAAGATGATTGCTTCTGGTAGCGCCGACAATACCATCAAACTTTGGAACCTTCAAGGTCAAGAGCTGCACACCCTCAAAGGGCATAAAGATTGGGTCATCAGCCTCGCCTTCAGCCCTAACGGTAAGATGATTGCTTCTGCTAGTTGGGACAGAACCGCCAAACTTTGGAACCTTCAAGGAGAGCTGCTGTACACCTTCAAAGGGCATCAAGAGGGAGTCACCAGCATCGCCTTCAGCCCCGACGGTAAGATGATTGCTTCTGCCAGCGCTGACAAAATTATCAAACTTTGGAACCTTCAAGGTCAAGTGTTGCATACCTTCAAAGGGCATGAAAGTAAGGTCAGAAGTGTCGCCTTCAGCCCTGATGGCAAGACCATTGCTTCTGCTAGCGAGGACAAAACTATCAAACTCTGGAACCTTCAAGGTAAAGAACTGCACACCCTCAAAGGACATGAAAGTACGGTCTACAGCGTTGCATTCAGCTCCGACGGTAAGACCATTGCTTCTGCCAGTGCTGACAAAACTGTCAGACTCTGGAACCTTCAAGGTCAACAGTTGCACACCTTAACAGGGCATGAAAATGATGTCCACAGCCTTGCCTTTAGCCCCGACGGCAAGATAATTGCTTCTGCTAGTTGGGACAGAACCATTAAACTCTGGAACCTTCAAGGTCAACAGTTGCACACCCTCTCCAGGCATGCAGATGGACTCAACTGCGTCACCTTCAGCCCCGACGGCAAAACCATTGCTGCTGGTAGTTGGGACAGCACCATCGAACTCTGGAACCGGGAAGATGAAGAGTTACAAACCCTCTCCGGACATGAAAGTAAGTTCAGAAGTGTTGCCTTCAGCCCCGACGGCAAAACCATTGCTACTGCTAGCGAGGACAAAACCGTCAAACTTTGGAACCCTCAAGGGCAAGAGTTGCACACCCTCACAGGGCATGAAAGTACGGTCAGAAGTGTCGCCTTCAGCCCCGACGGCAAAACCATTGCTACTGCTAGCGAGGACAAAACCGTCAAACTCTGGAACCTTCAAGGTCAAGAGTTGCACACCCTCACAGGGCATCAAGATTGGGTTACAAGTGTCGCCTTCAGCCCCGACGGCAAGACCATTGCTTCTGTTAGCGAGGACAAAACCGTCAAACTCTGGAACCCTCAAGGTCAAGAGTTGCACACCCTCGAAGGGCATAAAGATGATGTCCAAAGCGTTGCCTTCAGCCCTGACGGCAAGACCATTGCTTCTGCCAGTAATGATAGTACCGTCAAACTCTGGAACCTTGAAGGTCAAGAGTTGCACACCCTCAAAGGACATAAAGATGATGTCTACAGCGTTGCCTTTAGCCCCGATGGCAAGATGATTGCTTCTGGCAGTAGGGACAAAACCGTTAAACTCTGGAACCTTGAAGGTCAAGAGCTGCATACCCTCAACGGGCATGAAGATGATGTCCAAAGCGTTGCCTTTAGCCCCGATGGCAAGACCAGTGCTTCTGCTAGTTTGGATAATACCGTCAAACTCTGGAACCTTGAAGGTCAAGAGCTGCAAACCCTAAAAGGGCATAAAGATGATGTTTACAGCATTGCCTTTAGCCCCGACGGCAAGACCATTGCTTCTGTTAGTGCCGACAAGACCGTGATTCTTTGGAATTTAGCAGATTTAACTCTAGATTCACTCATGCAGGATGCTTGTGATTGGGTGGGGGATTATCTGAAGAATAATACCGCAGAAAGCGATAAGCATCTCTGCGACAATGTTTAGAAGTAATCAAGCATGTTAGGGTTTGTGCAGCAATAGGGATAAGTCAAGTCACTACGTCCGAAGTTTCTCTAGTTTAGTACCGGGTTATCTGTGCATATATAAATTTCTCCTTCGGTTAAGCCAACAAGCGAGAGATGGATTCGGCTTTCAGAACTATTTAAACCTTCTTTAAACTCCATTATACTGATTGCCTGATTAGTTTTCCAGTCTTTAAAAATACCAGACTGAGCATCCCAGTTATTATATTGTTCGTCATTGGAGGAGAGCAGCCAGATTTGATTGTTGTTGTTTCCGACAACAGTCAGATACAGTTTTCCCTGACTAAATGCAATCCCAACGGGATGTTGAGTTTGCCAATGTGCATCACCCAAGACTTGTGAAGTAGTCCAATTCTTGCCATCGTCATCAGAGGAGAGGAGCCAGATTTCATTGTTGTTGTTTCCGACAACAGTCAGATACAGTTTCCCGTTATAGCTAGCCAAATTGGTTGCATTGTTTGTTTTCCAGTTGTGGAAGACTCTCGAAACTATTCCAAATCGGCGTGCTTCCCAGCGAATATGCTCGAACCATTTTTTTGATAGAGCAGGCTCTGTAAACCGCTTCTCCCACCACCATTCAAATCCCCAAAGCAAAACACATTGAAATCCTTGTTCAATGTGTTGAGCGACAAGCGACTCAACCTTACCCAAATCTGGTGTATACTCTCCCCAAGGTTCTGCTTGGCTTTCAATAACCCAAGCATCTTTTCCTGCATCTCTTGCTCTTTTGATGTATTCTGTTGGTAGTTCTTTAGTGCGTCTTTCTTTGTCAGAGTCATCCCCATCTATATTAGGATAAATGTCCAATCCCAAAATATCTCCATATTGGATGGCGTTTCTCACGGCATATTCATCATCTTCCCAAGGATCGCTGCCAATTCTTTGTAGTTCACACCAACAATTTATAACTAGCGGACGCTGATCGAGAGAACGAATCAATTCAGCCTCTTCTTTTACAAAATCAGCTCCAATGAACCAGTGGTGTTCTCCTGACCGATCCATAGGCTCATTTTCTACTTGCCAAGCCTTGATCATATCTCTGCCTTTGTAACGATTGACAACTGCTTCGATAAATTTTTTAGTGCGCTCTCGTAATTGTGGATCTTTTGAAATTTCGGCGTTGTAAGGAGATGTTGGTAAAGCCCATTTAGGAATATAATATTCTGGCCAACGGGGAGCTTTCATGCCAACGGTGAGGAGTACTCCATATTTTCCTTTTCTCTCAATTTCGTCGAGCAGTTCGTCGAGTTCTTTCCAATCATAGTTATTTTCGGATTTCTCTAGATCTTCCCAATAAGCTCCAAGTCTAAGAAAATTAAATTCATCGCCTAATTCGTCCATAGCATCTAGAGCATTTCGCCAATTTCCCATTTGACTTTTTTGCTCTGAATTTATCTTTCCTTCCTTTGCTCGTTCCCCTGCTCGCCACCGCACATCACGGGGACTGAATGTTGTACCAAATAACTTCTTCCCAAGAATCGATTTTGAATTATCCATACTGTGAACCGGATTAATAGGAATAGAGTTTGCCGCTACCACACCTGCAGCACTCATAACGGCAAACTTACCAATAGTTTACCACATTGCCGTCGCGAAAGTACCCGACTAAGATTAAATTTCTTGTGCATCTCCAACTTCCTCAATTTTCCTATAACTTGGCTCACTTCTTGGCTGACCACGCTATGTTATTTCTACCTTTGTTGAAAAGAGCGATCGCACTCTCTGTGATTGAGTGGTAATATAGCGATATTGCGCCCCTAATCCCCTTCAAATTTGATCAAAATCGTAGGGGCGACCCGCCGCACAAAATTAACACCACCCACCGATTAATTTTATCGGGTCGCCCTGCATCGGAATATCGGTAATTATAGCACTACGCATTGAGGTTAGGACAATAAAATTAGGTGAAAAGGCAAGAGGCAATAGGCAATAGGCAATAGGGGAATGTCCTAACGTATACCCACCCGTAGTGCTATATCTGACACCGCCTAGATTTAGACAAGGGCGAGTCGAGACACGAAAATTTCACCGCCACCATCAGAGTAGCGACTCGCCCCTACAACCGCGATAATCCCCACAATCCCGACAATATCTATAGCGGGTTTTCCCATCTGACTAAACCAGAAATGATCAGGGTGAAACCCGCCCCTAAAACTGTTAAATCCAATTGCCAACTAATACAAACGGTGTCCAAAAATAGGGATGTTTCCGATACTTTGGATCTTGTAAAATCAAGAGTTGAGCGCGACGCAGGGCTTCAGCCTTACTCACTTTATCCTCAGTGAGGACTTGGTAAAATTTCACCATCAGATCCGCCGTCGTTGCATCATCCACTAACCATAATGTGGCGATGGTACTCCTCGCCCCCGCTCTCACTGCAACACCCGCTAATCCCAATGCAGCTTGATCATCGCCTTTGGCGGTTTCACAGGCACTGAGTACCAGTAATTCAATAGGATTGGTGCGACGCAAATCGGTTGTTTTGAGTAAGGAACTCAATTCATTCACATTCAGCTTATCATCCCACGTAATAATAAAGGTTCCCTCGGCTTCTGAACTAAACTGACCGTGGGTGGCGAGGTGGACAACGGGAAAGGATACGTTACCCATCGTATTTTCTAATGTGGATTTGGTAAACTCCTGATTGAGTAACAATTTCCCTGGCATAAACGATTGAATTTGTTGAAGTTCGATTTTTACATTGGGTAAGGCGGAAAAGTCTAGGCGGGATTCGGAAAGTCCAGCCGTTAACACTTCAAGCTTTTGTTCGGTAAGCGGTGTGGACTCTAACAATTCTAACCCTGGAGTCAGCGCGATCGCATAGTTTTGCAGTAAGAATTGATCCCCGTCGTGCAGCGCTGCCATCGGGATATTCCGCAGCGTGCCATTCAATACAAAGACTAGGGTTTTTACCTCACTTTGGGCTAAATCGGCGGCGGCGGGTTTGATAATCCAGTCATAGATTTTTCGGGCGAGGGGCAGAAATCTTAAACTGGTGCGCTGAGGTAAGGCTTGACGGAATTCTTCTAATGTGCTTTTTAATTCAGTTTGGGAGACAAAGGTGGTGTAACGGCGTAAGGGGTGATTGGGTAAATGAACAATGATTTCCAAACGATCAGATAGGATAATTGGGTAAAGAACGGCAGCTTCTTGGTCAATCGTATCAATATTTACAGGTCGAGCCGTGATACAATCCGCTTGAAAGAAGTTATCTAATTCTGCGATTTGGAGTAGTTCAATCACCTGACGGGCTTGTTCGAGTCGTTCTGGATTGGTTTGGGTATCATCTTCGGGTAATAGAAGTTCGACTAACTGTCGGTAGATGGGTTCAACCTGTTCGCGAAAGGAATACTGGACATTAGAATTAACCGCAACTAAATCACTACGCAGGGATTGCAACGTACTCACCGCCCCTTGGTACGCCGCAATTGCCCCTTCAATATCGCCTTGCTGTTTGAGTAAGCGCCCTAATTGCCATTGCCAAGGATACAGACTATCCCAGGCTTCAATGGCTTGGGTTTGGATTAAGGCTTTTTGGGTTAAATCTTGGGCTTGTTGCAGTTGATTGGTTTGTTCGTAAAGATGTCCCAGGGTTCCTAATGCATAAGCTTGGAGGCGTTTGTCTCTCAGAGTTTCCGCCTGTTGGATAGCCGTTGTCAGGATTTGGGCAATGTCTGGGTGTAGAGACGTGCCATGGCGCGTCTCTAATTTGATTAGACTTTCGGCAAAATTAATCCGAGATGTAATTGCTTGATCTGAAAGCGGTAAGGTATTCAGTTGATTTTGGATTTGGGGAATTAAGGTTTGCGCTTGTTGGTGATTTCCGGTTTCAATAAGTAAGCTGAGTTGATTGAGTTTTGCCCGTAATTGGATTAGGGGAGATGGGGCTTCGGTTATCGCTTGTTCATAGAACTCCAGGGCGGCTTCAACTTGCTGCTGTTGACGGGTGGTATTGGCAAGACTGAATAGGGCGGCGCTGATATCTGGGGGGGATTCTAACTGGCGGGCAATTTGTAAACTTTCGTCTAATACCTGACGGGCTTGGGGCAAGTCGTTTACGAATTGTAACACTTCCCCGAGCGATCGCAAGCCGACGGCTTTGGTGAGGGAATCGGGTTGATTATCCAGGGTTTGTCTGACTTGCTGGAGTAAGGCTAATGCGCGTCGATGAAATCCCAAGGCTTGCATGGCTTGCGCTTGGTTAATTTGGCTTTTAATTTTACCTGTTTTATCCCCTAACTGATTGTATAAGGCGGTGGCTTGCTCCCAGGTGGCTAAGGCTGGTTCGGGTTGTCCCTGATTCAGTTGTAAACGCCCCTGAATCGTTAGGCTTTGGGCTAATACTTTTAAGTGATGGGTAGAAACGTCGCGGTTTGGTTCAGTTTGCAGTAAAGTTAAACTCTGGGAAATGGCGTCGTTTGCCTCAGACCATAGGCTGAGTTGGTGATAGGCTAAGGAGAGATTACTGAGAACTGTGGCTTGCTTGATGGTATCGCCTTGACGTTGATAGGCTTGGGCTGCTTTTTCTAGGAGTTCTACGGCGTCGGTGTATTGTCCCGCTTCGTAAAAAGTTCTGCCTTGTTTTACCCACTCTTCCGGGGAGGAATCAGCAGTTGTTGTCTCGATTGTGGCTATTTGGGGTTCGTTTTGTCCGATTCCGGTTGCGGATACGGGGGAAATGACTATACATAAAATGGCGGTGAGAATGGCTAAGAGTAGCCATGAGATACCCCATTGATTGGCGCTAAAGCGCTTACTACGAACTAGGGCGCTAAATCTTTTTGTACGAACAGGTAGATACCATTTGTTTTTCATATTATTTTATTCCAATAAGATTGTGTTTTAGGGGTACGACATTGTTTATTCTTGCTCCCCCTGCTTCCCCCGCTCCCCCTGCTTCCCCTGCTCTTCCTATCTAATACGTTTGAGCGCAACTCAGTATTAGTCGCACATAGAAGAATTGACTGGGGGATTTGCAGATATCATGTTATTAGCTTCCGCCGTCAGGATAACATTACCTTGTTCATCTCTAATCCATCCCTTAGCTTCCACAATCTGGCGCGATTGAGAGGGTTTATCGGACAGAGTTGCCGTAGTATTATCGTTATCGCTTTCGGGTGACTCTAAGGAAATCCAATCAGCAAATACCGCTTCCCCACGGAGTAATTCACTGGGTTTAGGGGGTAAACCGCCGCGTCCCGTAACCACAAAACTACTTTGATTGAGTCCAGCATCGGCTTGACAAACTTGACCCACTAATCCTCGCACATCTATCGGTTGAGTGGGTAATTGATTTAAATCCCGGCTGGGATCAACATCAGGGGTATTAATCTCCACATCACCGTCTAACCCAAAGTCGGAACTGGCAGTAATATCACTTTTTGGCGTGCGCTGGGGTCGGAATTCTAACCCAAAAATGCTTTGAGCGGTGATATTAATATTACCGCCATCACCTCCAAAGGCATCAGCCACAATGTCACTATTTTCGTCTTCAACTGCCACAATAAATTCGGTGTCGATAGTAATATTTCCCCCATCACCATCACCGCCCAAGGCTTCTGCGGAAATCAAGCTATTGCGGCGCATTTCAATTAAATCTTCTGCTTGAAGATTGATGTTACCACCTTCACCAGATACGGTACTGGCAATCAAAGACGCTTGGTTATCCAGGTTGATCGAGTTGGCGGTAATCCGCATTTCACCCGCATTTCCTGTGGCTTGATTCGGCAGAATAATGCCTTGCAATACACCAAACCCCAATGTAGAATCAGTTAACCGTAAGTCATTGGCAGCTGTTCCGGTTGCGGCTGTCACTCTTGCCCTATCTCGGACTATCAATTGATTGGTATTCACCTGCAAATTTCCTGCATTTCCCGTACCAAATCCCTGGACATATAATCCACTGGGAAACCCATCAGCGGATGTGCCGCTGATTTCTACCAATTTAGCCGCATTAATAAATAAACTTCCCCCTTGACCATCCCCAATTGATGAAGCGGTGACAAATCCGCCATCTTGAATCAGTAACCGCCCTGTATTAATGGTCAAATTTCCTGCCTTTCCTCCACCCGTGGGATTCGCTAAGGTATTGACGGTATCAGTCCCTAAGGTGCTGGGAATAATATTAACGGGAGATTTCCCAATCACTTCCACTGATTCAGACGCATTTACAGTTAAATCCCCGCCGTCACCGGAACTTGCTGTCCCACTCTCAACAAATCCACCATCCCGAATAATAAATCGGCGGGTGTTAATCGTTAGGTTTCCGGCATCACCGATATTATCAGTCCCCATACTTCCAGAATCTAAAACACGACGGATAGTTCCAGAACCTAAAAGACTGGGAGTTCCCTCAATCAGGGATACTCCAATTATCTCTACCGACTCAGAGGCATTTATCTCTAAATTTCCCCCCTTACCTTGACCAAAAGTAGCTGTTGATATATTCGCCCCCTCCTGAACGATTAATCGCCTGGTATCAATTCGGAGAATTCCGCCATCATTAGACCCCCCAGCTTCGGAAAATAAACCACTGGTGGATGGTGTTGCGCCAGTTAACTCCACCGTATCGGACGCCTTGACAATTAAATTGCCGCCTTGACCACTGCTCAATGGTGAGGTAGATGTGGATACAGTTGCTCCCGATCGCACGCTCAAGTTCTCTATTTCAATGGTGATATCTCCGGCATCTCCTTGGGCAAACGTGGAGGTTGATAGGGCGGCTGCCGATCGCAAGTTCAATTGCTGTGTTTCAATGAGGATATCTCCCGCCGCACCATCTCCGCCGGTAATGGCATAGAAGCCGCTACTGGGAATGGTGGCGAGAAAATCCGTTACCCCAGGAATGGCATCTAATAGGGGATTATCAACACCCTCAAGATTAATCCCACTTGCTTCAACGGATTCTGTGGCTTGTACCGTGACATTTCCGCCAGGGATTGCCCCTAAAGTTCCCGACATCACTCGTGCGCCATTGGTTAAGGAAACTGAATTGGCATCAATTTGGATATCGCCGCCTCGGAGATTGGGCGCAGGGGGAATTGGACTTAAACTGGCACTACCAATGAGATTATTATCCCACGCGATCGCACCTTGACTTTTTAATTTAATGCTTCCCCCCACTGCACCGATGGAGAAGATATCAGCAGTGACGATATCTCCCTCACCAATTAAGCTAATATCACCACCTTTCCCTCCTAGAAAACTCGCATTTACGATGCCATTGACGGTGATGCTGTCTCTGGAGTCAATCGTGATTGAACTGATAGTCGCCGCCGGATTATCTGGATTATTTGGACTAATCGCTACTCCTGAAATACCGTTGATGGTAATTTTGCCACTGGGTAAGGATAAATTCGGTTGGTATTGATTGGTAATCAAGGCAACACCATCCGGGGCATTGAAAACGATACTACCAATTGTAATATCAGCACTTGTGGGCATCCCCACAGGATTAGGTACAGGCGGAACAATAATCCCCGTGGCTGGGATACCCTGAATATCTGGGATATCAAATGCTGTTGTCCCCGCCCGAATATCTAACGTGGGTTGAGTTTTCCCATCAACTAATACAGTCGTGCCATCTGACAGAGTAACGGTTTCTACAATACCATTGATGGGGTCAGGCGACTGGATAAGAACGCCCCCCGGAATCGTGACACTTCCTCCCGCCAGAATATGCAGTGAAGCGCCTTGATACCCGCCTAACACTACATCCCCACTGGCGCGAATAACAGGGTCTTCTGGACTGGTTAATTGTCCCAAATTCCCCTCTAAATCTTCTATCCGAAAACTACCCCCAGTTGTATAGTGAGCATTTCCTTTAATCGGATTATCTGAACGCAAGACTAAATCCGCACCAGAAAATAATCCACTATCGGGATGATTTAACGCCGAAATCGTAATCTGGTTTGCCCCTTCCACATCTAACCGATTCCCCGCCGCCGCGATAAACGGATTGCTGATTGTATCCTGTATTATTACTGTATCTGTGGCGATTAGATTTAAATCTTTTTGAGCAGAAACTTGACCTTGTAACGAGAGATTCTGGGCGGCTAAGGTTAAATCTTGCCCGACAACTAAGTTCCCTCGATTGGTAATAGAAGCATTTGCCCCATTGTTCCCATATTGCAATCCTGGGGTGACATTAACCGTCAGCAAGGGTGGGGCTTCCGGGTTGCTAGCGCTAAACGTCAACCCATTCTCAAATACCACTGCATCGGCTGTGGTTCCCACAAAGGAACCCGGTACATCCAGACGCGCCCCTTGACCAAAGATAATCCCATTAGGATTGAGTAAATATAAGGAAGCTTGTCCATTTACCCCCAAGGTTCCTAAGATGTCCGATATATCATTCCCCGTGACTCGCGAGAAAATCGTTTCAATCCCCGCCGGATTAGCAAAATAGACGCGCCCCCCCTCTCCCACATTAAATTCTAAGAAACTGTGGAACAAATTCGTGTCGCGAATTGCCCCTCCTTCAATCAAATCGGCGGGTAACCCTTTAATCTCCACATTCGGCGTGACAACGGAATTTTCTCCGTCTAACGTGGTATCGGGAGTAATTTGGGCGACGACAGGATTCTCTAAAACAGCAAATATCCCACCTATCGCTAACAATCCGGCTAGCTTGACTTTCCAACTTCTAGGCATTTGGTAGATAGTCCCTCCCAAAAATGTCAATGATGCAACCATTAACTTGAATTATCTACCCCCCTGGGATAGAGTTACTTGACGCTAATTTTTGCTAATAAGTATCTGGACATGAATTTTGTTCACTGAGTAAAGACGTTTAAGATACCTCAATCCCTTGTCCTCATGCTAAACTTTGATTGTGTCAGACTCCTTAGCCACACTTAGTCACAAAAACTGGGATTAACCCATAACCTTTTAGGCGTAGCATTGGGGATAGATGCGGTTAAAGTAATATTTCCCTCAGCATCAATGACCCAGCCATTCGCTTCCACAATTTGACCATTCGAGGCATTTTGCGCTGGGATTGTTGTTCGGTGTACCTGAACCGATTCATCTGCATCTGATGCCAAGGGAATCCAATCCACTAGCACGGCTTCCCCCCGCAATAACTCACTAGGTTTTGGCGGTAAACCCCCGCGTCCCGTCATCACAAACTGACTGCGGTTGTCCACTACATCAGCCCGACAAACTTGAGCCACCAATCCGCGCACATCGATAGGTTGAGTGGGTAATTGGGTTAATCCGCGACTGGGGTCAATATTGGGTGTATTCAGGACTACATCCCCCTCTAAGCCAAATTGGGAACTAGCTGTAATATCACTTTTCGGCGTCCGTTGGGGACGAAATTCTAATCCAAATATATTTTGGGCGGTGATAGTAATATTGCCGCCATTTCCGCCAAAAGCATCAGCAACAATATCGCTATTTTCATCTTCAATAGCGACGACAAATTCTGTATCAATGTCAATATTCCCCCCATCACCTTGACCGCCAAAGGCTTCTGCCGAAATCAGGCTATTGCGGCGCATTTCGATTAAATCCTCTACCTGAAGATTGATATTCCCACCCTCACCGGAAACCGTTTTGGCAATCAACGCGCCCCGATTATCCAGAGTAATGGTATCTGCTTCAATTCTCATCCTACCAGCATTACCTGTAGCCGCATCCGGAAACGTGATATTTAGTCCCGCACCAAACCCATAGGTTCCACTACTAAACCGGGCTAAGTCTTCCTGAGTCGTGCCCGTGGAAACCGTTATCCTTGCCCCATTTTTCACCACCAGTTGTGGTGTTTGCACCTCTATATTATTGCCATCACCAGCACCAAACCCTTGAGAATATAAGCCACTCGAAATCCTCCCGGCTGATGTACCCTTGAGTTCGATAGATTCGGAAGCGTTAACCGATAAACTCCCAGCTTCACCTACCCCAAATGTGGACGCAGATAGAACAGCGCCATCTTGAACACTCAAGCGCTGAGTATTAATGGTTAAGCGTCCTCCCCGACCAAATTCTATCGTATCCGTCGATATAGCACTAGGAATACCCCGGATAGCAGATACGCCTATCACATCCACCGATTCAGCCGCATTAATGGTTAAATTTCCGGCATTTCCTAAGCTAAACGATGTAGTACCTATTCCTGCACCATCTTGCACAATTAAGCGTCGCGTCATTAAGGTTAAGTTTCCCGCATCACCCGCACTACGAGTTGCCGCCCCTAAAAAAGAAGGATACTGCTCATCCGGAGTTGTACCACTCAATTCTATGGAGTCAGCAGCATTCACAATTAAATCTCCACCCTGACTCTGGCTAAAGGTTGTGGTTGATATTCCTGAACCGTCTCGGATGGTTAAACGTCCGGTATTAACGTGGATAGTTCCAGCATTACCAGTGCTGTAGGATTGAGTATATAAGCCACCCGGAATATTGAACGGTGTTGTGCCAATTAATTCCACCGCATCAGTGGCTTGTATCGTTACATTTCCCCCTTGTCCTTGACCCAAACTATAGGCTGATAGTTCTGAACCATCTTGAATAATCAATCGTCCCGTTTTTATCGTCACCTCTCCCGTTCCACCTGTTCCTATTGTGAAGGTTAATAAGGAACTGGCTGGACTATTCAGGGGTGAACCGGGCGCATTGATAATTGTAGTTTGAACCTCTGGTGGCAAGGTGGCAGCAAAGTCTTCCAGAGGAGGAATGATAGTAATTAATGTGTTCAGTAATCGGCTATCGGCTTGGGTTCCACTAAGTTGAATCGTATCCGAAGCTGTTATGGTTAAATCTCCGGCTTTAGCCGCGCCCAAAGTACCGACAATAACTCGTGCGGCATTGTTTAAGGAAACTGTATCCGCTTCAATCGTAATATCTCCCCCTTGAACAGGTATCGGGGAAAAGGGCAACAAACTAGCACTGAGGATGAGACGATTATCCCACGCGATCGCACCTTGACTGGCTAGCTTAATGGTTCCACCTACTGCCCCAATGGATAAGATATCTGAGGTGATGATATCTCCTGCCCCAATTAAGGTAATATCGCCACCATTACCCGGTGGTAACGGTGATGACGGGGATATAGAGGATGTGTTTATCTGCCCATTGATGGCAATACCGCTTCTGGAGTCGATGACAACTGAACCACCATTCCCGGATAAACTCCCTGTAGTAATTGCGCCACTGAATCCAGGAACACTGGTTAGTTCATTGACATTGATGACACCACCGGGTAACCCAGGATTAGGCTGATATTGATTGGTTAAAAATACCAGTCCTCCGGGGTTGAAGATGCCACCAATCGTAATATCAGCACTTGTGGGAATTCCCACGGGATTAGGTAAAGGCGGAAAAATAATCCCTGTAGCTGGGATACCCTGAATATCTGGGATATTAAATGCTGTTGTCCCCGCCCGAATATCTAAGGTGGGTTGAGTTTTGCCATCAACTAATACAGTCGTGCCATCTGACAGGGTAACGGTTTCTACGATACCATTAACCGGGTCGGGAGACTGGATAATAACGTCCCCTGAAATCGTGACACTTCCTCCCGCCAGAATATGCAGTGAAGCGCCTTGATACCCGCCTAACACTACATCCCCACTGGCGCGAATAACAGGGTCTTCTGGACTGGTTAATTGTCCCCAATTCCCCTCTAAATCTTCTAGGAGAAAACTGCCCCCGCTTGTATAATGAGCATTCCCTTTAATTGGATTCGCTGAACGCAAGACTAAATCCCCACCCGAATAAAGTCCACTATTGGCATGGTTTAACGCCGAAATCTCGATACGGTTAGCCCCTTCTACCTGTAACTGATTTCCCGCCGCTGCGATAAAGGGATTGCTGATTGTATCCTGCATGATTACCGTATCTTTGGCGATTAGATTTAAATCCCTTCCCGCAGAAACTTGACCTTGTAAAGAGAGATTGCCTGCGGCTAAGGTTAAATCTTGCCCGACAACTAAGTTCCCCCGATTGGTAATAGACGCATTTGGCGCATTGTTCCCATATTGCAAGCCTGGGGTAACATTAACCGTCAGCAAAGGTGGGGCTTCCGGGTTCGTGGTGCTAAACGTCAACCCATTCTCAAATACTACAGAATTAGCTGTAGTTCCCACAAAGGAACCCGGTACATCCAGACGCGCCCCTTCACCAAAGATAATCCCATTCGGATTGAGTAAATATAACGACGCTTGTCCATTAACGCCCAAGGTTCCTAAGATGTTCGATATATCATTCCCAGTAACCCGACTGAAAATCGTATCAATCCCCGCCGGATTCGCAAAATAGACGCGCCCCCCCTCGCCCACATTAAATTCTAAGAAACTGTGGAACAAATTAGTGTCGCGAATTGCCCCCCCTTCAATCAAATCGGCTGGCAAATCTTTGATATCCACATTCGGTGTGACGATAGACTGTTCAACCCCTAGAGTAGTATCCGGTTGAATCTGCGCTATTGCAGGTGCAGCGACAGGAGCGATCGCGCCCCATCCTGCTAAAATCAGGCTTAACTCCCATGGTCTATGCCACAACCCCTGGCTTGCCATATCCGTCGATGGTAGATGATCTTGAAGAAGGCACTATTATACCTCAACTCAAGTCTAGATCATTTAAAACCGAGGGAACAGGGATATAGTCGGGTGGGCAATGCCCACCCGCTTGACGGGCGATTCTCTGCTAGGATGAAGCGTGGCTAAAATTGCTTATTCTGTATCGTCATCCAACTATTTATGCAACTCGAAGATTATTTTAATTTCCTCGCCCCTAACGACATTCGTCTCAAAGGAACTAGAGTAGGCATAGAAACCATTCTTTATGATTTCATTCATCGCGCCCGTACTCCAGAAGAAATTGCCCAAACTTATCCATCCCTAACCTTAGAGCAAGTCTATGCGACAATTCTCTATTATCTCCATAATAAAGAAGCTGTCAGTAAATATTTAGCCGACTGGTTAGAGTGGAACCACCAGCAAGTTAAAGCACAACACCTTAACCCATCGCCTACGGCTATTCGGATGCGGAAACTTAGAGCAGAACAAAGAAAGAAAGAAAAAGAAGAATGCTCAAGTATCTCCTAGATGAAAATGTAGACCCTAGCTATAAAATTCAACTACTAGGGCTAAACCCCAATTTAATTGTGTGGGCAGTTGGGGAACCGAATACTCCTTCAAGAGGAACATTAGATCCAGAAATATTGCTTTGGTGTGAAGAGTACAATTTCATTCTAGTTACAAATAACCGGACATCTATGCCAGTTTATCTCAACGATCACATTGCCCAAAACCATCACATTCCTGGTATTTTCATTCTTAATCCAAACTTGAGTAAGTAGGTGGGGACAATTAAAGTTAACGGTGGGGAGCGTCATTCGTCATTCGTCCTTTGTAAGGATTTGACACTTGTTAACATTTCTTAGTAGAGCGAACAGAATTTATGTCCAGGTACTTATAAGCTAAAGCTGACGGGGTAAATCTTTGAACCCGTTTTAACGGGTTTCAGCTTTTAGCCAGAACTTTAGTTCTAGGCTTAAGGAGCGTGCTTAACTGATGCGATCGCGCCCTTGAGATACCTTAAGATTAAGCAGGGATAATCCCAGAATCACCAAGAACAGCACTAATCCAATCGTGCAAGCATAACCGATTTCCAAATCCGCAAACGCTTGCTCATACAAATAATAGACCACCGTTTTGGAACTATTGCGGGGTCCCCCTTGGGTCATGATATAAACTTCTTCAAACACCTTCGTCGCCGAAATAGCCGAAATGACGGCAACCAAAGCCAAATAAGGGCGCATTAAGGGAACCGTAATATCCCAATGTTTCCCATACCCATCCGAACCATCCAACGCCGCCGCTTCATAGAGTTGGTCAGGAATTGATTGCAAACCTGCCAGATAAATCACCATGTAGTAGCCTAACCCCTTCCACACCGTTACTGCCATAACACTAAAAATCGCCCAATCTGGACTCGTCAGCCAGGGAATTCCCTCTTTAAACCCAATCCAACTGAGTATCTGATTAAATAAACCATTTTCCGCATAAAGCCACCGCCACGCAATTCCCGCCACCACCATCGAAACCACCACGGGAGTGTAATACGCCGCCCGAAACCAGCTTATCCCGCGCAGTTTCTGGTTGACCAAAATCGCTAATCCTAACGGGAGTGCGACTAAAATTGGCACAACGCCAATCAGATATAACACCGTGTTCCCCACCGTTTGCCAAAATACTCGGTCTTTCCCCAAGCGTTGCAGATTCGTCAAGCCCACCCATTCAGGCGTTTGGGTCAAATCATAGTCGTATTGCGTAAAACTGAGGTAAAAGGCTTGACAAGCGGGCAAAAATACAGTCAATCCCAAAATAACTAGGGCGGGGAGCAAAAACAGGTACGGCGTAAACTTGGGCGGGATGACCATTGAATCCTTTGACATCTGACATGAAAATTATTAGGGAAAACGAAAAATTAAGGATTATAGTGTAGCCTAGCTAACAGTTTCCTATTCTTAACCTTAGTGTAATCTTATTAGTTACCTCACCATAACCCAATATGCCCTTATCTAAGCTGGTGATGTGGGTGGTGAGGTATTGGCGTTCTCATCTAGGCAAGTCTAAATGTAAACCTCTGTCTCAATCCTGGATATCTGTGCCAGTAGTGCTAGATGGGAGGTTGCTGACGTAAGCTTATGCAGTAAGCGATGCGATCGCATACAGCAGGCTTAGGTTGATTCGATCTATTTTTCACGGTGCTATCTATCATCAACCCGATTATTGTCTTGGGCGAGGTAAATAACGTTAGGCGATGCCTGAACAGGAGTTGCGTTTAAAGCTTCTACCCCTTGACGCCATCTGTCTTATCCCAACGCGAACGGGGGGAGTTAACCCGGATTGAGGATGAGGGAATTTCCCCGCACAATACATTGGAGTTTTATGCAGCCGTGAAACATTTAGAAGTAAACTACAGCCATTTATTGGAAAAAGATACACAACCCGAACTAAAGACAACCGTACTGGAACTTCTCAGTATCCCGACACATCCACAATCGAGCCGGAGAGGAGACAGTGACACCCTATTGTGGCAAACGCTAGTGCAATCCATTCCCCTACCCTTGGTTATTGCCCGCTTAACCGATGGTGTTATTCTGTATGCTAACGATCATTACGGCTCGACCTTTGATCCCAGCCAACAGAAGAGTTCCAGAGTCAATCAACCCGTTTGCGATCGCCAAACTCTATCCTTCTATCACGATCCCGCCCAACGACAAAGACTATTACAGGTTTTACTTAGTCAAGGCTATTTGCGGGATTACGTGGTCAAAATGCCGAGTCACTATGGCAAGCCGATTTGGAGCCTAGTTTCTCTGCAACGGTTAACCGTTAAGCGGGAATCCGCCTTTCTTGCCATTTTCCAGCCGATTACGGACAACTCGCATCACCACGAATCCCTCCAATCCTTACCCCCATCACCTCAGGAAACAGCCCCATCACCCCAATCAACACGCCGCCCGTTAATTGCTAATGCCGTGTGTGAACAGGAGGTCAAATTTTGTACCTTAGCCGAAACCATTCCTGCCGCTGTCCTCATCTACACAGGCAATCAGTTAGTCTATGTTAATTCCATAATCTGCGAAATTACAGGATACAGCCAATCGGAATTATTAACCATGGATTTATGGGACTTGCTGCATCCGAGTAGCCATGCCTTCATGCCGAAACAATCCCTAAGTGAAAAGGCGCAGACGGGAGCAAAACGTCGCTATGAAGTGCAAATCCTAACCAAAACCGGTGATAGGCGCTGGCTGGATACGAGTACCCGGATCATTGAGTTTCAAGGAAAACCTGCCATCCTCTTAAGCGCCTTTGATATCAGCAATTACAAACAAGCTGAAGGGGCTTGGCAAGAAAGTCAGCGCACCCTAGCCACACTGATGGGCAATCTGCCCGGGATGGCGTATCGGTGTCGGGCGGATAATCAATGGACAATGGAGTTTGTCAGTGAGGGCTGTTTTAATCTGCTGCACTACAATCCCTGTGACTTGGTGGAAAATCGGGCATTAGTGTTCAGTGACGTGATTCATCCAGAAGACCGAGAACGGGTGAAGCAGGATGTGCAAGCCGCCGTTACCGAAAAACGACCCTATCAACTCGAATATCGGATTATTACAGCCACGGGGATTCAGAAATGGGTTTGGGAACAAGGGTGCGGCATTTTTTCTCGCCACGGAGAATTACAGGCGTTAGAGGGCTTTATTACGGAGATTACCGAACGGAAATGGGCAACAGACGCCCTAGAACTCTTGCAAACCATGACCCAGGCGATTGGTGAAGCCCCAGATTTTCAGTCAGCCTTGTATGCCACCTTGAGCAAAGTGGGACAAGCCACCCATTGGGATTTGGGCGAAGCTTGGGTCAAACGTGCTGATGGGAAGGTTTTAGCATGTTCCACAATTTGGCGCAGAAGAGAGGAACAGCTTTTGAAGGCAGAGGGTAAGGAGCAAGGTGGAACGGTAAAAGGAAATGATAACAGTTTAGGCGGACAGGATCGGACATCTACTCACACCCATAAAGGCGCGGCGTCTCCCTATCCCCCTGTCTTAGCGTCTGAGGCGTCCACCCGGCAAGACTTTTGCCATTACAGTCCCGCCTTTACCTTTGCTTTAGGCTGTGGACTACCCGGACGAGTGTGGGCATCCCGTCGCCCCGAATGGATTCCCGATGTGTCCCGTGCGCCTCATTCCTCCTTCGTGCGCTCCTCTATGGCAAAAGCTTGTGGTCTTAAAGCGGGCTTTGCGGTGCCAATTATCGCTCATGACCAGGTTCTGGCAGTATTAACGTTTTTCCGGTTTGAATCGCGGCAAACAGATCGGCGTTTGGTAAACTTGATTTCTACCGTAGCCGCCCAATTAGGGGTAGCGATTGAGCGCAAACAAGCGGAAGTGGCGTTGCGTTCCTCTGAGGCGGAGTTGCGGGCATTATTTGCGGCGATGACGGATTCTATCTTTGTCTTGGATAGTCAGGGACGTTTCCTGAAAATTGCCCCGACGAATCCTGACCCGAGGCTATTGCCTGAAAATGCCAATGAGTTCGTGGGCAAAACCCTGGATCAAGTTTTTGCCCCTACTCAAGCCGATCACTTCTTGACCTATATCCAGGAAGCGATCGCCACGTCTTCGCGTCTGAATATTGAGTATAGCTTACCCCTGCGCGATCGCGAGGTTTGGTTTGCGGCGACGATTTCCCCCACCTTAGAAGACTCCGTGGTTTGGGTAGCACGGGATATTACGGAACGGAAACAGGCAGAACAGGCATTAAAACAAGCAGAAGCCAAATATCGCAGTATTTTTGAGAATGCCTTGGAAGGGATTTTCCAATCCACGGCTGATGGGCATTATATTAGCGCCAATCCTGCCCTTGCCCGTTTATACGGCTACTCCTCTCCCGATGAATTGATGGTGCGACTGACAGATATCGAACATCAGCTTTATGTTGATCCCCAGCGACGGGCGGAGTTTAGTCGGCTGTTGCAAGAAAATGATGCGGTAGCCGATTTTGAGTCCCAAGTCTATCGCAAAGATGGCAGCGTGATTTGGATTGCCGAAAATGCCCGTGCGGTTCGGGATATGACGACAGGGGAATTGCTGTATTACGAAGGTACAGTCGAAGACATCACCGAACACAAATTAGCAAAAGACCAACTGCAAACCCGAGCGTTTTACGATACATTGACCGGATTGCCCAATCGGGCGTTATTTATGGATCGCTTAAGTCATACCGTAGAGCGAGCCAAACGCCATCCCACCTATCGCTTTGCCCTACTCTTTTTGGATTTAGATCGGTTTAAAGTGGTCAATGATAGTTTAGGACATTTAGTTGGCGATCAACTGCTGATTGGCATTGCCCGTCGCTTAGAATCCTGTTTGCGGACAGAGGATACAGTGGCGCGATTGGGTGGAGATGAGTTTACCATTCTGCTGGAGGATATTGAAGATATTCACCATGCAACCCGCGTAGCGGAACGAATTCAGCAAGAATTAGCCGCCCCATTTAATTTAGATGGACATGAAGTCTTTACCGGGGCGAGTGTCGGGATTGTTTTAAGTCGGGAGATCCGAAAGGAGGGGGATATCACCAACTATGATTGTCCCGAAGATTTGTTGCGGGATGCCGATACCGCCCTCTACCGGGCAAAAGCATTAGGACGCTCCCGCTATGAGATATTTGACCTGACGATGCACCAAAATGCCCTCAGCGTCTTGCAGTTGGAAACCGAATTGCGGCGGGCGGTGGAAAACCATGAATTTGAGATTTACTATCAGCCGATAGTCTCTCTCTCAACCCATCAGATTGCTGGGTTTGAGGCACTATTGCGTTGGCATCATCCCAGCCGAGGATTAGTGTATCCCGGTGAGTTTATCCCCATGGCAGAGGAAACGGGATTAATTATTCCCATGGGGTGGTGGATGTTGCGCCAAGCCTGTCGTCAGTTAGAACTTTGGCATGATACGGTTGAGGACAGTGAACTTAATGAAGAATTGGCTGATCAGTTGACGATTTATGTCAATCTTTCCAGCAAACAGTTTCTACAACCGGAACTCCTAGAACACCTGGACAAAATTCTGCACGAGACGCATCTACATCCGAGTCATTTAAAGTTGGAAATTACCGAAAGCTGCTTACTGGCAGACCCAGAGATAGCGGAAGAACGGCTCAAAGAATTACGCGATCGCCAAATTGGGTTATGTATTGATGATTTTGGTACAGGCTATTCGTCGTTAAGTTATTTACATCGATTTCCCATTGATACGATTAAGATTGATCAGTCTTTGATTAGTAATATTAGCATCGATGTTCAAGGGCATTGTGAAGCAGGCATGATCAATCGCACCAAAGGATTACCCCTGCAAATTGTCCGCACAATTATCATGTTGGCAGATAGTCTGGGAATGAAGGTTATTGCCGAAGGCGTAGAAACAAAAGAGCAATTAACCCAACTGCGGCTGCTGGATTGTGACTATGCTCAAGGGTATTTATTTCAAGCGCCCTTAGATGCGTTAACGGCGGGAAAACTCCGCGTTGATCCTAAATGAGATGAAGCGGATTCAGTGGGCGCCCTCAGATGATGATTCACCCATCCATCAAGAGCGCCAAACGATATAGGTTTAATCGCATTGAAAAGCGTGCATTTTATCACCGAAACCCTTGATATACCGTAGGGTGGGCATTGCCCACCAGAATACAAGGAGCGTACCATTCGATATAAGTTTATATACCCACCAAGAGCGCGATCGCCAAACGACACAGGTTTCATGGGTTTCCACCACCAGTGCGATCGCTTATCCTAAATCGAATGTCACTGACTTAAGCTGGGTTCGTAGTAGGCACTAAAGTGCCAGAAGCGCTAACGCGCTTACTACAAACTCTAAAGTCAGTGGCATTCATCCTAAATTCTAGAAGCACAAATCAGTTAAGATAACCATGAGGCTGATCATCTCCAACGAACTCCTCCAAACCATCCAAACGTCCACAGGTGGATTACTGGCTGATGTTAAAATACATTGAAATCATTAATTTTAGAGGCTTTGAAGCAACCAAATTTTCTGGATTTAAGAAAGTTAATTTAATTGGGGGTCAAAACAATGCTGGTAAAACGGCTTTTCTAGAAGCAATTTTATTGAATAATTGTCCTAAATCGAAAACTATTATAGAACTGAAGCGGATAAGGAAAGAAGCATCAGACGTCGAGAAAGCTATGCCAGAGCGAGCCTGGAATAGTTTTTTCTTTAATCAAGATAAGCAAACAAAGATAAAAATAACTGGAACAAGTATCCAGAATGTCAGCACTATTGTTGAAATACTGGTTTGTCATTCTATTTCGCTTTTAAAAGAAATTTTGGAAGATGAGGAAGAAGCTAGAAAGTTGATGACTCTGATATCTAAAAATGAACTCATTTCGTCAGTTTTGCAAGTTCGAGTCATCCAAGATAATCAAGAAATATCTAAGTATCCTGTTATAGCAACTTCAGATGGAATTTTGCTCCATGATATACCCGATTATAAGAATCTGCCTATCCTTCCATCTTTTGGAAGACTGTCAAATAAAGAATTAACGGAGGAGTATGACAAAGCTCGTTTAAATGACAAAGATGAGGAAATTATCAAAGCTTTTAAAATATTAGATCCTTCGATTGAAACAGTAGAGAGTTTTTCTATTGGAGAACCAACACTCTACTTAGTCAGGAAAGAGCAGAAAGGACGGTTGCCACTTTCCTTGTTTGGAGACGCGATTAATCGCGTAGCAGCGATCATACTCAAGCTCATCAATAACGACTATAATTTTTTGTTAATTGATGAAATAGAAAATGGGATTCACTATACTAAACAGGGAGAATTTTGGGAACACTTATTTAAATTAGCTTCTGAATTAGACATACAAATTTTTGCCACAACCCATAGTTTAGAGATGATTAAAGCTTTTACAGCGACAGGCGTCAGTAAATATCCAGATATGGGTGCCTATTTTGAAATTGCCAGAAAGCCTCGCAATCATTCAATTATAGGAATTAATCGTGATCTAGAAACACTAAAATATGCTATAGAACATGGCAAAGGGGTGAGGGGTGAGTAACTTACTTATCGTTGAGAGCAAAAATGATAAGTTGTTCATGGAAGCCTTGATAGATAACTTAAATTATGATATTTCCATAGAGCCTCCCATTTGCATCAATGACTATGAATGTCTGGAAGGATTGAGTCAATCAAAACTGACCAATGCTCTCAAAGCTTTAGCAGCCGATATTCAGAAAAGAGATATACAAAAGGTTGGTATTGTCATAGACATCGATGATTTTTCTGTGGATGAGCGAATTCAATGGGTGAACGAATGCATTAATCAAGCTTTTACGAATAGTGCAAATTTATCACAAATAGGAAAATTCATGGAAATTAGTACGGCTACTGGAGAGGTGATCAAGTTATCCTGCTATTTTACCAATGTCAATGGTAAAGGTGAATTGGAGACTGTCCTAAAGACTATTAAATCTCAGGATTCTACGTTTGCTGATTGCTTAGAGAGTTGGCAAAATTGTTTAATAAATCAAGGCAAATCAATCACTGATAAAGAGTTTGATAAATTCTGGGTTAGTCTCTACATTAGATTTGATACTTGTTCAAAAAAAGAGAAAAAACAAGCGGAAAGAAAATGTAGCATGAAAAACTTCGATTATATCATGAAAGAAAAAGTTTATATTTTTGATTTAGAACACCCTGTACTAGAAGAATTAAAGAAATTTTTAAGGATTTTTACGGACGAGTAGATATAGAGTAACGCTGATGCCACCAACGCACACGATCAGCGCGATCGCTCAATTGGGTTAGGTATGGATAACTTGAGTACAGATTATTTGTCCTTCATAGGACTTACGGAAAGCCTCTATGTGTAGGGTGTGTTAGCGTAGCGTAACGCACCTTTGCCACTGATTTCCGATTAAGCATTGACAGTAGGACAAGTTTGAGTTAAGCGTCAATGAAAGATGCATTCCGCGCATTTCTGCTGAGATAATGAATACCCTGACCAACACGAAGGAATAACAAAATGACTAAAACTGCATGGGTGTTTCCAGGACAGGGTTCTCAAGCTGTCGGTATGGGAACCGACTTAGCCGATTTACCCTTGGCTCAAGCCAAATTCGCCCAAGCCCAGGAAATCTTAGGCTGGGACGTGCTAGAACTGTGCCAGAGTTCCGACGAGAAATTGTCTCGCACTCTCTATACTCAACCCTGTCTCTATGTCATCGAAAGCATCCTAGCCGATATTATCCAGGAACGCGGACATCAACCACACCTCGTCGCGGGTCACAGTTTGGGCGAATATGTCGCACTCTACGTGGCGGGTGTCTTTGACTTTGAGGCGGGGTTAAATCTAGTCAAACGTCGTGCTGAACTAATGGATAGTGCCTCAGGTGGCATGATGGCAGCTTTAATTGGATTTAATCAAGACCAGCTTAACGAATACATTCAGCAGCATGATGATGTGGTATTAGCTAATGATAATAGTCCAACCCAAGTGGTGATTTCTGGAACCCCCGATGCGGTAGAAGCATTATTAAGTCAAGTAAAAGCCAAGCGAGTCGTGCGGTTAAATGTATCTGGGGCGTTTCACTCACCGTTCATGGCATCAGCCGCGACGGAGTTTCAAGGAGTGTTAGAGTCTGTTCCCTTTAGTGACGCGAAGATTCCCGTGTTATCCAATGCAGAACCCACACCTGCCACAGAAGCGGCTGTCCTCAAGGAACGCCTCCAACATCAAATGACGGGAAGTGTGCGCTGGCGAGAAATTTCCTTACACCTGTCAGAGGAAGGGATTGAGAAAGTGGTAGAAATTGGTCCGGGGAAAGTTCTCACGGGTTTAATTAAACGGATGTGTCGGGATGCCGCCTTGGAAAATATCGGTAGTTTATCGGATTTACCTGCTTAAACGGCTTACTCAAATTTACTCAGATTAGCTCCATCATGAAAAACCGGATACTCAGAGTGGGCGAGATGCTCGCACTACAACGGTTTTCTGTTGCACTGTAGCCTCCTATCTTCTGCCTCCTGCCTTCTTCTGCCTTCTGCCTCCTGCCTCCTGCTATAAAACCCGATAAAATCATCAAATTGGTTGTTAATAACTGATACTCTAATACAACAGCCCCAAATCTGGGGATTATGTTTAAGTCGATTTGTGGCAATAAACCCAAATCGATTACATTTTGTCAATAGTCCGTAAATCATAACGAATGACCAATGACCAATGACCAATGACCATCTCCACGGTTAATTGAATTTTTCCCATCTACTTAGGATGTTCTGTGACTAGAAACCGCGAACCCTTTGCTAGCCTAATTCTCTACCACGCCTTTAAATGGTCGGTAGTCAGCCCAGTGCTTAACATTTACCTACGAGGTCACATCCATGGTGCTGAACATGTACCGATGGATGGTCCACTCGTCGTAGTCAGTAACCACGCCAGTGACTTTGACCCACCGATTTTGTCCAATTGTGTGCGGCGTCCAGTAGCATTTATGGCAAAAGAGGAACTATTTCGGGTTCCGGGACTCAAACAAGCTATTCAGTTATACGGCGCTTACCCAGTGAAGCGGGGCGCAGCAGACCGGAGTGCCATTCGTGCGGCGATTGAGTGTTTATCCCAGGGGTGGGCTGTGGGTGTCTTTTTACAGGGAACGCGCACCCCAGATGGTCGTATCCCTGAACCCAAGTTAGGTGCTGCCTTAATTGCAGCGAAGGGAAACGCCCCTCTATTACCCGTGAGTATATGGGGGACTCATCGCGTTTTTCCCAAAGGATCACCGATACCGCGTCCTGTACCCGTAACCGTGCGAATTGGTCAACCCATTGCCCCCCCAGCTTCGACGAAACGACCTGATTTAGCCGCCGTGACTCAGAGGTGTCAAGCTGCTATTCATGCTTTACATGATTTAGGACGATGAATTAGATGCGATAAATCGCATCGGGTACAGGACGTGCTTTTCGGTTAATCAAAATAGAAAATTGTCACCACCTTGCGTTGTTCCTCTGCCTCCTCACAGGTTCTCAGCAAGGTTTTGCTGTCATGAAAGGCGAAGCAAACAAGCTGTTGACATCGGGAAATGATTTCGGAGTTACACAACGCACTGGCTTCTGCCAGAGACAGATGATCATTTTCTGGATTTTCTACTAAGTGCATCACTTGTTGGAGTTGAACTCGCGACTCCCGTGGCTGGCGTTCTAAGCTTTGGGGCAAAATGACCGTCAGCAAATTCGGGTCAGCACGCATCGCACCACGAATTGCGGCTGAGTTCGTACCTGTTGCGCCAGAGGTCATCAGACGATTGCCACCTAGAACCAAGGCATAACTCATCATCTCGATCAGATGTTGATGGGTAATGGGTACATGACGCGATCCTAACAGGGCAATCCGCTTAGAACCTGTTTGCTGGATTGTCGCAAGTTCTTGCGCTAAGGTATCTACACCGGAGATTTCTACTGATTGATTCAAAGATGCTGGTTTAGGCTGAACAACCTAGGTATTTTAGCAAAACCAGCGACAGTTAGAACTATTAGCTCGCAAAAAGGTGGCGAGAATGCAGGGATGCAGGGGGGTGGAGGGAGAAAAACTATTTTGGCTTGATCCGATTTGCTTGCCACTTTTCTAAGAGTCGTGCTACAGTAAGATACTGTTTGGTTCGGACGCATAGCTCAGTTGGTTAGAGCACCACGTTGACATCGTGGGGGTCACTGGTTCGAGTCCAGTTGTGTCCATTTAATTGTTAATGGCGAGTAGTATCGCGTATCTGGGGAAAAGGACAGACGCGATCGCAATCCTCTCCTATCCCTAAACGCGATCGCACCTTTTGATCGAACAGCTTCTATTCCCGGTGACATAGTGTATCTGGGTTTTGAGGGAAAGGGTGCGCCTGTCGGTGAATCCGATTCAGAATGGCAAATCTATCAAAAATTGTTGATTGTTTGAGTCAAGTAGGGGATTTTCTGGATCATTCTTCCACTGTTGGGGATTATTAATGATGTATTGTCGAACTGTGTTTAGGGAATCTTGTTCACGCAAAATTGATTCATAGTAATTGCGCTGCCATATCGGTGGATTTGAGGTTTGGCGGATAGTGTTAATCCTGATGGTGACGGCGGATTTAAATCCAGCAACAAATGAGGAAAGTGAACGGGGTTTACGCGGAGGAATGACTGATTGTTTAGAAGAGCGGTTTTTAGGTGTTGGTAAGGGCGCATGTCTATGCGCCCCTACGGTATTGGTGTCAGTAATGATGACAATGCCATGGACATGATTGGGCATAATTACCCATTGATCTAATTGCAGGCTTGGTCTGATTTGACCTGAGTTTATCCATTCTTGGGCAACGATTTTACCAATTTGGTTGAGATATATTTTGTCGTCACGAATATCTCCAAACCAGCATTGTCGTTGGTAAGTACAAATAGTGATAAAATAGGCTCCAGGTTCGGCGTAATTGTATCCCTTGAGCCGAATCGAACGGCGATGATTTTTTTGCGGATCAAATTTCATGGTCAAAAAGGTGGTTGATGATGTTGGGTGGATAAAAATTGGGTAAGGGTGTCTGTGGTGGTGGAATAGGGGCAGGTTGGGTTTTACAAATACGGATATGAGAAATATGTAGGGGCGCATAGATGTGCGCCCTCATCCTATCGGTGAGTACCAGAATGCCATGAATGGTGATTGGATTTCGGTTCAGATCGATTTTGTCGTTGGGAATCTGCCTGAATCAACAGGTATTGAAAGAAAGGAGGGCGTGTCCTTAATATGGGCAAGGGCGCAAAGCGAAAGCGCCCCTACTGGCTTTACACAGCTAAAATTGTGGAATAGATTTGACCATTGAATCGGGCGCAAGTCTTTGCGCCCCTACAGTGTTGCGGCTAATGCTTAATTCATCAAATAAGGTGTGCCACGCCACTACTGGACTGACACAGCTAAAATGATGGATTAGATGTGACGATTGAATCGGGCGCAAGCCGCTTAATTTTGATTTGTGTGATAACGTTTCAACAAAACCCGCCCTGACTCAAAATGGAGATGTGTTTTAGGCGATCGCTCTGTGTAAATCCAAACATCCCCAAGGCTTTGATTCCATGTGCATAATGAGCAAATATATTTTTAGTGCGCCAGCTCGTCAAGATTTAAGGCAAATAAAAAACTATATGGCACAGTTTAGTTTAAGTGCAGCTAGTCGTTTTCTTGATGCTTTTGAGGAAAAATGCCGTTTATTAGCGGATTTTCCGGAAATGGGACGTTCTCGTCAGGAACTCGCTCCTAGTTTACACAGTTTACCTGTGGATAAATATGTCAACTTGCTTGGTTTGCAGCCATTTTTTTTGCTTCTAGGACTTCCATTCGTGCTAGCGTAGTTGCAGCTTCTGCTAGATACAGTGCAGTCATGGCTCGAATTGATGGGTCATTCTCCCGACGCAGTTCTTGGGAGAGGGTAAAAACTCTCGTTCTATAGGCTTCGATAGATTCTGAATCGATTGCGTATTTCATCGGTTTAACTATCCATGTTATGTGATGTGACTTGGATTCTCAGAAGTTGACGTTCGGCTTCTGAATAGATATATCGTACTTTTAAAAGTTCTCTAGCTAAGAGTTCCACTTCCTGTTCGGCTTCAGGTGGATTTAGTGCTGGATGTTTGGCAACAGCTATATAGTTGCCTAATGGCAAGTTATAGAAATGAGCATCAGCAAACCGAAGATTGACAGACTGTTCGTCGTAAATCAGTCCGTCTTTTTTGACAAGTGCGATAACTGCTACACCGTCAATTGAGGTCATGGCGACTGCTGCCTCATTGCGAATCACAATTAATATATCTGACATATCCTCATTTTACAGCCAGGTAGCACTCTCGACCCGCTTGCATTAATTAACAACACCAGAAACAGGGCGGGTTTAGTCACATCGAGGTGCAACCGAAAAGATAGTAGTAAAACCCGCCCCTACAGAGGATTGGGTCGCCCTTTATTCAATTGGCGGTGTCAAACGGTGTTTTTTGAGCGCTTATATGCTTTCCTGGATAAGCTTCCATCGCACTTTGGTGGGGAATCGCTTCTATTCCTGGTGAGATGGTGTATCTGGGGAAAGGGGTAGGGCGCGATCTGCTGTAGGCTCTACTCGCTTCGCGATCGCACGCTGGGGATAGAGAAAGTGCGATCGCGTGGAAGTCCAGGTATTTGTAGGGGCGGGCGCGAGCCGTTTAATTTTGATGTTTGTGACAACTTTTCAACAAAACCCGCCCTGACTCAAAATGGAGGTGTGTTTTAGGCGATCGCTCTTTTGATCAGGGATTGGCGCTAACCGGGAGGGAGAGGGCGATCGCACTCTGATTCCATGTCAAGATAGTATTGAAATCAAACGATTCAGGTTTCGCCGATGACTGTGGCTCAAGTGAGTAGCAACTATGAAATTGAGATTCCGGTAACGATTCGAGAAGCATTAAAGCTGAAACCGGGGGATGCCTTAGAAATCAAAGTCGTGGATGGTGCTGTGGTGATGATGCCCGTTCCCAGTTACACATCGCGCCTGTTTGCCAAGCATCAAAATCTTTGGCAGGGGGTGGATGCTGTTGCCTATATTCGTGGGGAACGGGAGTCATGGCGCGATTAGATGACCTTGATGGGGTTACGATCACTCTCGACAGTGTGATTTTCATTTATGCTTTAGAAGGAAATCCAGAGTTTGGCGAACTAGCTCGGAAAATTTTGGAGATGATTGAGCAAGGGAAGTGCCAGGGGGTTGCCTCTGATTTGGTGCTGGCTGAATTAATGGTTAAACCCTTGCGAGATGGATATCCTGAGATTGCCGAAGAATATGCTCAGGATTTACCCCGTTTTCCTAATCTGAGGTTTTGCCCGGTGACTCAGGTGGTGGTGATTGCAGCCGCCCGGTTACGAGGGAATAGCAATTTGGGCTTGATTGATGCTCTACATTTAGCGACGGCTGTGGAAGCTGGATGCAGGGTTTTTCTAACCAATGATGCTACACTTCGTTATCCCAACGCGGGTTTAGAGATTTGGATGCTTCGAGATATTGAAGATTGATGGATTGAGATCATCAGAAATTGGTACGTATTCAGGGGGAGGCGCGATCTGCACACCTAAATCGATCAATTGAGTGACTATCGTATCAGGATCTTGACCTCGTTCCGCCAGTTTAGAGAGAGTTTCTGCCCAGTTAATGGCGCTAATAACGGCTCCTTGTACTAAGATTTCAGCAAGGCGATCGCTCCCTGGTTCTCCTTGGAGATAGGCAAGAAGAGCAGAGGCATCCAGAACAGCACAAGGGTTTTGACTCACGAGTCACTCTCCCGACGCGCTTGTTGGCGACGCTCTTGAATGAGTTCATCGGCTAAACTAACATCGGGAGCAATATCTTTGAATAATCCTTGAAGTTTTTGGACTTGTTCGTGCAAGCTGACTAGGCGTAGGGTTTTGTCAGCTTCTACTATCAGAATAAAACGATCGCCTTCTTTCAAGTTGAGCTGCTTCTGTAGGGCAACTGGAAGAACTAAGCAACCTTCGGCTCCTAGTTGGAGGCTATACTGCTCTAAGGGTTGAGAGGGTGATATGGAGTTCATTGATAGATTCTGTTATATCCTTCATGTTTCCTACAATACCAGAGCTTTGTTTTGTCGGAGCGATCACACAGGGTTGATCAAACAGCTTCCATTCCTGGTGATAGGGTGTATCTGGGGAAAGGGAAAGCGCGATCGCACGTTTAGCAGGCGATCGCTCTTTCGGAAAAAAACCGGGGCGATCTGCTGTAGGCAGCAGCGCTTCGCTATCGCACTTGGGAGACTATCACCTTTAATTCAGGTGTAGGGGCGACCCGCTTGCACTAATTAACAATGGTGTCCGCTTAATTTGATCGGGTCGCCCTTTATTCAATTGGCGGTGTCAAACGGTGTTTTTTGAGCGGTTATATGCTTTCCTGGATAGGCTTCCATCGCACTTTGGTGGGGAACGCTTTTATTCCTGGTGAGATGGTGTATCTGGGGAAAGGGGAGGCGCGATCGCAACTCCTCCATGCTCATTTTTCTAGCTGACTTGGGGTTCCAGGAAACCTTCCTGCCAAACTCCCACATTCGCCGGAAGTTCAACAGCTTGATGGTTGTGGAATTTTGCCACTAACTTTGATATCTTCAGGGCTACTATTGGGTTAAATTTGAATACGTTTAAGAACGAATCATCTCCCTGAGTGACTTGAATTGGGTAATCGGCAATTGGCGTTGTTTTTACAGTCATGGTAAATTGATGGAGGTCTGTGCCAATTTTTACTCTGATATTAAAGTTTCCCCAGTTTTGTGTAGGTTTAATTGAAAGTAATTGTACATTCATTGTTGGCTTCTCGAAAAAACGGCTTCAGTTGTCCAGTATTTTAAAAAGTTATCTATTGTCATTCTATATCGGCTTCCTTGCCAAGGGTCACGAATTAAGGCATATCCAGCAGCATCAATACCATCAACTACGACTAAATGTCCTATTCCTGCACCCATTTCCCAAAGGACAGCCGCCCACGATCCGGTTGTGTTTAAAATCTCAAAGAGTTGGGAATGTGTAGCACCTGGTAGCTCCAATGAACCGCCTTCCCACTGGCGGGACGGATTGGGGTCGAGGGTGTTAAGCGCTATTGCCAGTACCTGACAACTTACTGGTATTCCAGTTATTGTCTCAATCGCGCTTTGACTACTATTAATTTTACGGTCTTTTAAGAGCATTGCGCCACAGGCGATTCCACAAGATAAATCCCCTTGCTGTTCTATGACAGATGGATCGAGAATTTCGTCAATGACGTGCCAATTACCTCCAGCACCTGCTTGTTCGGGATACATCCTGTCGTTTTCCTATACCCATTGTATTGCTGGTAAGAGTATAGGTGATGACTGAGATGGTGTGAAAATGATGGCAGACTAAGGAAGACGCGATCGCAATCCCCACCCATCCCCAAACGCGATCGCATTCTGGGGATAGAAAAGGTGCGATCGCGTGGAAGCCCAGGTATTTGTAGGGGCGGGTTTAGGTGCTTGATTTTAATGTTTGTGATAACTTTTCAACAAAACCCGCCCTGACTCAAAATGGAGGTGTGTTTTAGGCGATCGCTCTTTTGATCAGGGATTAGCGCTAACCAGGAGAGAGAGGGCGATCGCACTTGGGAGACTATCACCTTTGATTTGGGTGTAGGGGCGACCCGCTTG
>NZ_JAVKEA010000206.1:0-36856 GCF_040221695.1 Coleofasciculus sp. E2-BRE-01
CAGGAATTTTGCCACACAAAGGCTGTAGCTTTTGATCGCCTCAAAATAAATTGAAATTCGGGTAAAAACGGTTAAAGCTATTACTGTCCAATACTTGGGCAAATCCAACTAACAATTTAGCACACTAACTACGGAAGACCCTCAAACTCTAACCGCAGTCGGTGAGGAACTTGGGTGTAACCTGCGGGAGGGGTACTACCGGGTTCGCCAATCGAGATGATATGCGAGATCGCGTCTCCTGTCTCGGACGTGAGAAGTTGGCTGGCTTCGGAATAGGAAGCAATCCATATCTTCGGTAGATTGTTTGCTAGAAATTCAGTCACAATTGTTACTACTTTAAGTTAGATTTTGTCCTAATTTTTCCATGAAACTCTCCCAACGGTTTACCGACGCCTTAACTTTTGCTACCGAACTGCACGCTAACCAAACCCGCAAAGGGAATGGCGTTCCCTACATCGCCCACCTGTTAGCCGTTTCTAGTATTGCCTTAGAATATGGGGCAAATGAAGAGGAAGCGATCGCGGCGCTTCTCCATGATGCCATTGAAGACCAAGGCGGTGCAGCAACCCGTGAGGAAATTCGCCGCCGCTTTGGGGATACAATTACTGAGATTGTGGATGGGTGTACCGACGCTGACACCACACCTAAACCCCCTTGGCGTCAGCGCAAAGAAGCTTATATTGCCCATATTCCCACCGCCTCAGCTTCGGTGCGTTTGGTCTCCGCCGCCGATAAGCTGCATAATGCTTGGTCAATTCTTAAAGATTATCGCATTTTAGGGGATAATTTATGGCAACGCTTTCATGGGGGTAAAGAGGGTACACTGTGGTATTACCGTTCCTTAATTGAAGCCTTTCGCACCCAGGGTTCTATGCCGATTGTTGACGAATTGGATCGGGTGGTGAGTGAATTAGAATCATTAGTCGGTATCGCTTCCTAAAGTTCTGAGTGATAAAGTCAAACCAAATGTAGGGGCGCAAGGCTTGCGCCCTGATATAAGTAACTTATCCCATTGATTCGGTGCGATCGCTAAAAAAGTCTCCCGATGCCGTGTCAGTAGCGCAAAATAGAGGTATGTCGAAATCGCAACACTGCGATCGCATAAAACCCGTAGCCCCATTCATCCCTAATCGTGCTATGAAACCAATCCTGCTAACCACGGCTGCTATTTTCACCGCCATCACCCTGAATACCAGCGCCTTGGCTGAAAATCTGCAAAATATCCAAAAGGTACTATCCACCAAAACCTGTCCCGGATGCGATCTCACCGATGCAGGTTTAGTCATGGCAGAATTAGTCGGGGCAAACTTGAGTGGGGCAGATTTGAGTCGCGCTAATCTGAGTCGGGCAAATTTGACGGGGGCGGATCTCACTGGCGCAAATCTCAGTGGCGCGTCTCTCAATGGTGCGAACTTAACGGGTGCGAATCTTAGTGGCGCTATTTTAGTGGGAACGGATCTCAGAAATGCGTATCTGGTTAATGCACAACTGTTTGGTACAGATCTCAGTAACGCTTATATTCAAGGAACCATTGGTCTTCCTCAGTATGCCGGAACCCCGGAAGATTTCTATGCTTGGGGTGTGATTGAAGCCGAACGGGGAAACTATCAAGCGGCTATTGAACATTATAATCAAGCCCTGAATCTAAAAGCAGATTTTGCTCCCGCCTATTTAGCCCGGGGAATTGCCCGATTTCGCTTAAGTAATCACGGTGGTGCAATCCAAGATGCTGAAGTGGCTAGTCAGCTTTTTACGACTCAAGAAAACCTGGTGGGTTTCCAAGCCTCCCAGAATCTGATCGCTATGGTGGAAATTGCCCAAAATCCTCCCGAAGTTCGCTCTCGCCCATCTTTTGGCAATGCGCTTGTGGGGATTGGTTCGTTGCTGCTGCGGTTTTTGTCACCGCTTTGATTGATGAGGGTTTTGTCTCTTGAGGATGGAAATTTTGTTTTTTTAACGCAGAGTAACGCAGAGGTTTACGCAGAGGGCGCAGAGGGGTTTGGAGGATTTGGATGGGGATTTATCGAGTGCGGAAACAAGGGGTAATGGTGTCGTTTTCGATAGTTGAAAGGGTTTCCTTTTATAAGCTATGAATAAAATGCCATCTAAGACTGAAAGTGAGCAAATGTTGAAGTGGCTGAATAAAAATCGGCACACTTTGTTGGATTTATATCGCAATCAATATGTGGCTTACAATGACTGTCGTGTCATTGCTCATAGTGAGAATTTGCGAGACGTTTTGGAGTTGGCGACAGCATCAGGCGAGACGTTTGCTATTTATTTAGTGCCACGCAGCAGGGCTTCTATCCAGATTTTACCGATTCACTTTCGCACAGTGGCTCGCCATGACTGGTTACCGAATTATCATGTCAGGCTCAAGCATAAGGATTTAGAGATTTCTACCACAATGCTAGTAGACTCTGGGGCAGAAATTAGTTTAATTTCTTTAAAGGTGGGTCAAGATTTAGGCTACAGCTTAGCGGATGCTGAATCAACGTTATTAGCCGAGACGATTGGGGGAACGGTTGAGTATGTTTTGCGTAATGTTGAAATGACAATTGATGGACACAGTTTTATCGCTCCTGTCGCTTGGTTACAAAGCGTTACAGGTGCAGAACAATTGCTCCTGGGGCGGGAAGTTGTATTTGATCGGTTTAATATTGAGTTCAGACAAGCCGATGAGCAAATTCGGTTTACTTGGCGTGAATAGTTGTCGTAATGGACAATGATAATATAGCCGTTCTAAAACCGATTAAATATACCCGAATGTAGGGACGCAATGCTTGCACCATTTCCAATTTACTGCTCTCTGTTTTATTCAAACTTCATAATTTATAATAATGAATATCAAAGAATTAGAACCACAACTGTTTGCTCTAAAGCCGACTGAAAAAGCTCAAGTCATTCATCTCCTAGCCCAAAGTTTCAATAATAATTGGAAGGGAATTAAAAAAACGTCTGGTGTTTGTGGGGGAACAGCCTGCATCGCCAATACTCGCATTCCGGTTTGGGTGTTAGTCAATGCTCGCCGTTTAGGGATTAGTGAAGCTCAACTTCTACAAGATTATCCCACATTATCGGCTGCTGATTTAGTGAATGCATGGATTTATGCTGAAGTCTATGCTGATGAGATTGAACTGGCTATTCGACATAACGAAGAAGATTGATTAATGGCACGTCTTTATCAAGTGTCAATCAGCAGGAGGATGCCAACCACTGATTGCCCAACGCCAACGCGCAGACACAATGATTGGGTTGTTCATTCGCAACGCAGTAATGGTGGCACGACCTGTAGCAGTTAGCCCTTCTACTTTGGTGCTGTCCAAACTCCAGGTAAAGTGGTCAGTCCACTTCTGAGTGCGTGGGTTGAAAAGTGGCACAGTTTCTCCAGTTAGCGGATCTTCGGCTTCTGTGGTGTCAGACTTCAATTCATTGCAGGTACGACAGGCAAGGCAGAGATTTTCAAAGGTTGTCGCTCCGCCTTTTGAGCGGGGCGAGATATGATCGTAGGTCATGGGAATGCCGCTATTGGCTTCACTGGTCAAACAGTAGCAGCAACGGTGGCGATCGCACGCTTCAATTTGAGCCTTTAGTCTTTCAGGGATATAGGTAGACACAAAAAATTAGGGCAAAGGTACATGGTGTCCGCGCCAGCGCAGTAGTGCAGCTGCCTGTGCTTTCCGCAGCATGAAGCAGTCTGCCTCGGTTCGCAGTACTGTTAATTCCGTTCGTTCGGCATCCGTCAGTGTACCCTCTTGATTGCGATCGAGTAGGATATTGTACCGCTCCATATCGGCTACAGTCTTTCGACTTTGAGCAATTTTCCATAATGCCTCATCTTCCATTCTGTCCAAGGCAGCTAGGTCAACCTGAAACTCATCAGGTACATTATCCCAATCAGGGGGACCGCCCACTTTTAGTGCGTGGAGCATGATTTCCTCTAGAGGGCGGTTGGTAGCGTGGGCAGTATTGACCAGCCGTTGGTACAGTGGCTCTGGGATTTGCAGGGTAACGGTTTGGGTCATAGAATTCAAGTTGCCTCTCACTCGAATTCTACACTGATAGCTATTTCCTTGCCTTGCTGGATGACAAAATTAGATAGCTACATTAACAAACTTAATTGAGATCCTTGCTCGGTTTTTTGGACTTCAATTCGCGTCTGAAAGGCTTCCTTAAATTGGGGCATGTGGGTTACGGTTAAGATACAAGCAAAGTCGGACGCGATCGCGTTAATCGCCGCAATCAATCGTTCACACCCCTCAGCGTCTTGCGTACCAAAGCCTTCATCGACAATTAGCATTTGCAACGAGGTTCCCGCCCGTTGCGCTAAGAGTCGGGCTAGGGCGAGGCGAATGGCAAAGTTAATCCGGAAGGCTTCACCACCAGAATAGGTTTCATAAGGGCGGGTTCCGCTAGCGTCAGCAATTAAAATATCGAGGGTGTCGATGAGTTTACTTTTGCGCTTTGATGCCCGTTTCCCGGCTTTTTGGGTGACAATTTGGACGTGTAACTGATTTCCAGTGAGTCGGGATAGAATTTGATTGGTTTCTGCCTCTAATTGGGGTAATATGTTCTCAATCATCAGCGTTTGAATGCCGTTTTTGCCAAAGGCTTTGGCTAATTCCTGATGCACTCGATATTGCCGTTTTAGGGTTTTAACCTGTTCCTCTTGCTCTTGATATTGAGTTTGCAGGGTATCCAGTTGAGTTAAGCGCTGTTGTAAACGCCCAACTTGGGATAAATGTTCATCTAGTTGTCGGCGTCGCTGGAGGATGCGCTGTTCTAGTATTTGCACCTCACGGCTGGTGTCCGGATATTGTTCTAATTGCTTGACAATTTCGGCAAGTTGTGAATTCAGGGTTTCGCGATCGCCTTGTCGTTGGGCGAGGGTTTGAGTCAGGCTGTCTAATCGTTGACAGAGTTGGGGATAGTGTTCCTGGGCTTTGGTTAATTCTTGATGGCGTAGTTGCCAAGATTGGGCGTGTCGCAGGGAGGTGCGGAGTTGGTTGTGCGTGTCTAAGTTGTAGCCAATTTCGTTAATTTGTGACTCGATCGCGTCAAGTTGCTGTTTGAGGGGAGAGGTGGTTTGTAACTCCTCTAGGGATTGGTTTTGCTGATCGAGTTGGGCTTGCAGTTGGGGTTTTTGTTCCTGAATTTTCTCTAGGCGTCGCTGGGCGTCTTCGAGTTTGGCTTGGCGGATTTCTGCCCATCGCCACCGATCCACTTCTCCCCGTGCGAGGGCGTGGGTTTGTTCGTCGTAGTTTAATTGTTGCAGTTGGTGATCGAGGGTTTGGAGTTGGGTTTGGATATCTAGGGCGTAGGTTCCTTCACTTAGCGATCGCTCCAGTTGTTTCTTTTCTTCGGAGATGTCATAGAGGCGATCATACACTTCATCGGTGGCTTCGAGTCGAGCTTCGAGTTGTCCCCGTTGTTCGAGTAATTGTTCAAACGGTGCCAATTCTTGGGAGAGTTGGGCGTATTCTTGACGTAAGACTTGCAGTTCCCGTTCACAAACCGCTAACTGTTCTCGCACCACCCAAAATTGATCTTGAATGTCCTGTTGTTCTGTGCTAGTTTTCTGGATAACGTGCTGGGAATGGGCTTCATCTAACGGGCGATCGCACAGGGGACAAACAGCGTCCTGAACCTGTAACATTTGGATTTTCTGGGTGAGTTCGGCGATTTGCTTTTCATAACGGCGCTGGCTTTCTTGCAGTCGTTCCTGAAAGCTGCGGCGTTCGAGTCCTTTTTCTTGGACGCGCTGTTGATAGACTTTCTTTTTTTCTAAGGTACTGATTTCGGCGACAACTTGCAGAACGGTTTGGCGCAGTTGGGGAGTGGTGGCGATTTGGTGCGAGAGTTGATCTTCTGAGGCGTTAAGTTCATCTAAACGGGCGCTGAGGCGGGCGTGGTTGCGATCCAGTTCACTTTGCAAGGCAGCGCGGCGTTGTAGGATGGGGGAGACATCCAGTTGGAGTTGATCCAGGTGATTGAGGCGGGTACGGGCGGCTTTGAGTTTTTCCACGGCTTCCGCTACATCTCCAGAACGGGTAAGCATCTGTTGAATTTCTTGTTCTTGGGGACGTAGGGCGTCGAGTTGGGCTTGGGTTTGGCGAATTTGTAGATTCAATTCCTGAATCTGTTGGTTGAGTTGCTGTTGGTGTTGCTGTTTTTGTCGGTGGGCGTTTTGATCGGCGTGGAATTTTTGGCTGAGACTTTCTTCTCGCTGTTGCAGGGTGAGATAATCAGCATAACCAGCAGTAATTTGATCCTGTTGGTCGAGAATCGTGGCAAGTTGCTGCTTTTGGCTTTCGGTGGTGGTGATATCCTGGTGTAGGCGATCGCACTCTTGGGTGAGATTTTGGTATTGCTGGCGGACAAAGGTGAGTTGTTGTTCCCAGGTGTGGCGTTGGTGTTTGAGAGATTGCAGGTGGTGCAGTTGGCTTTGGTCGGTGTCTTGGTCTTGGCGCAGTTGAGATAAAGTGGTTTGAGTGGCGTCTTGTTGGTGTGCGATCGCCTCTCGTTCTTCGAGTTGCTGTTCAATGGCTTGTAAACTGGATTCGAGTTGTTCAGCTTGTCCTTTAAATTGGCGGGATAAATCCTTGGCTTGATCGGCTAAGGTTTCGTATTGATCCAGTTTCAATAAATCGGCTAAGATTTGTTTACGTTCCGAGGGACGCCGTAGCATAAATTCATCCGCCCGCCCCTGACGCAAATAAGCGGAGTTAATAAAGGTATCGTAATCCAGCTTAATATGATGCAGAATGAGCTGTTGAGTTGCCCGTAATCCTTTTTCAGTTAAAGAACGAAATCCATCTGGGGTCTCAATTTGAAACTCTAGGGAACTGCTTTGTCCCCGTTGCTTGCTGCGAATCACCCGATGGGTTTGTTGGTTATTATGGAAGATGAAATCTACCCGTACATTTTTCGCCCCCGAATGGATTAAATCATCTTCCGACGCGGCACGGCATTGTCCCCAAATCGCCCAGGTAATTGCTTCTAGGAGAGAGGATTTGCCAGCGCCATTAGCGCCACAGATACAAGCCGTATGCAGTCCGCGAAAGTCCAGGGTCGTTTCGCGATAACTTAAGAAATTTTTCAGGGTCAGTTTCAGGGGAATCATGCAGGCTGGAATGCCATTGAGACTAGGGATTCAAGACAATGTTCAGTACATACGCACGCTCTCCATAGTTTATCGACGTAAGGATGCGGATTCCAGCCTTTGTCTCGACAAATTCACAATATTTAATATAATGGAGGTTTAGGATAGGTCGATAATATCAATCAAGTATAAGTTTTCCTACCTGGCTCAAAGTGTAGCGTTAGTCACAACTCAATCATTAAGCTTGTGGAAAGAAAAATTTTTTCGACAAGAAAGCGATGAGTATAGGGTAAAATATATACAACACACAATAGCCAGAGTCAAGATCATCAGCAGATCAGCCTAAACACTCCTACTAGCTACCTACCGCAACGGTTTGGGTGATCAACCACACCAGGAAACATGAGAACACCAGCAGCTAGGAGACTCAGCATTTACTGTTTTTCAAGTGAGCCAGATGAAACCAGCCGCACGCCGAATAAGCCAATCACTGGTAGCCCTCTATAGTCTAACAGGGCTTCTAGGCTTTGCTAAAGTTGTCCAAGCACAGGTTACTCCAGATAATACAGCGGGTAGCCAAACGACTGTTACCCCAAATGGCGACGAATTTGACATTACAGGTGGCGTTGAAGCTGGCGATAATCTGATTCACAGCTTTGATCAGTTTAGTCTTGGCTCAGATCAAAGTGCTATTTTTAATGTCGATGCTAATATTCAAAACATTCTAAGTCGGGTTACAGGTGGGGATCTGTCTCAAATCAACGGACTCATCAAAGTATTGGCAGATGGTGGCAATCCCAATCTGTTTTTGATGAATCCGGCAGGTATTGTGTTTGGTCAAGGTGCAAGTCTGGATGTGCCAGGCTCCTTTACCGCGACAACTGCCACGTCAATTGGTTTAGATTCAGGTTGGTTTAATGCGACAGGTCCAATTGATGCAAGTCAGCTAACAGGAACTCCTAACAATTATTTTGCCTTCGATACATCTGAGCCAGGAGCGATTATTAACTCGGCTGATCTAGAGGTTAAGAATGGAAACTTAACATTAATCGGTGGTACAGTTGCCAGTGAGGGTACTCTTTCAGCGCCCAATGGTCAAATTACTATTGCAACCGTACCAGGCGATAGTATAGTGCGCCTAAGCCAACCCGGAATGGTGTTGAGTCTAGATATTGAACGCCCAGCTTACTCAGGTTCTGATCCAATTCCTCTGACTGATATACCAGCATTAATCACGGGTGGTAATTATATACAAAATGCGACAACTTTAGCCGTTGAGAATGGACAAGTCGTCTTGAGCGGTTCAGGTATCCAAAGTGGGGATGTTGTCGCCACTGATACTATTACAGCATCGACAGGAATCGATATTAATTCAAATCGCAGCATTACAACAGCAACGCTCGACACCAGTAATTCGGATCAGGACAGTGCTGGTTCAATCTCACTGTTTGCTCAACGGGACATTACAACTGGTGAGATCAATGCAAATGATAACCAGAATGGATCAGCAGGTGATGTAACCTTGTATGTATCAGAACAAGGAAATATCACAACAGGTGACATAAGAGTGCAGAATCAGTCGGAAGGTGACGCTGGTGATGTAACTATATCCACAGATGATGGGAACATTGATATAAAAAATATTTTTGCCCAAAATCACGCGCCTCAAAATAACCCTGGTGGAAGTAGTTCCGTAATCTTATCTACTGCTACTGGCTCTATTAATATCGAAGGAAACATCAGAGTAGCAAATAATGCTGCAAATCCAAATAATTCTTCTATTGAACATGGAACTGTACAGTATTATAATCCGGAGCCACCAGATTCCAACTCCAACATCGATCCAAATAGTTCCAGCTACAATCCCAATATAATACAGCCAAATGGCGTTGAACCTGAAAAGCTGGAGAACCATTTCACTCCAGAAATTCCGCCACAGGATTTGATGACAGAGAACTTACCACCTAATCCACCAATAAACGAGGAACCTAATCCACCAATAAACGAGGAACCTAATCCACCAATAAACGAGGAACCTAATCCACCAATAAACGAGGAACCTCCCGAACAAGATCCTTCTGTTGTGGTTGAGGAACCTTCACCTCCCACTCAACTCCCAGTGGAGGAACCTTCACCGGAAGAAGAATCGCCCGTCATAGTTGTTGAGGAACCGGAAGCGAATAATCCTCCAGTGGCAGAGGAACCAACGGAACCGGAAGCGAATAATCCTCCAGTGGCAGAGGAACCAACGGAACCGGAGCCGACTAATCCTCCAGTTGTACAGGAACCAACGGAACCAACGGAACCGAATAATCCTCCAGTTGTACAGGAACCAACGGAACCAACGGAACCGAATAATCCTCCAGTTGTACAGGAACCAACGGAACCGGAAGCGAATAATCCTCCAGTTGTACAGGAACCAACGGAACCAACGGAACCGAATAATCCTCCAGTTGTACAGGAACCAACGGAACCGAATAATCCTCCAGTTGTACAGGAACCAACGGAACCAACGGAACCGAATAATCCTCCAGTTGTACAGGAACCAGCGGAACCGGAACCGAATACTCCTCCAATTGCACAGGTTGCACAGGAACCAACGGAACCGGAAGGGGATTCCGGAGAAAATTCGGCTGAAAATACAACCAATTCCGTAGACGATCGCACTACCAGCAATAACTCAGGTGCGATCGCGGATAATGGTGATGATGATACTCAAGCTGCCAATTCAGATACGGAAGACAGTAGTCAAACCTATAGTCGAACCTATAGTCGGTTTCCTAGGATCAACACTAATAACGATGACGAAGAAAACTGCTCCGCAGATGATCCTAGCTGCGAAGAAGGTAATGTAGCTGAGAGTAACGCCGAGAGCAATAATTCTAATAGCGGGAATAATAACTCCGCTTCGACAACCTACAGCCGGACTCCGACTCAAGCTAGTGATACGCCTTCTACAGAGAACGCCAACACCGATACCTCTAACGATGGCGATGACACCTATAGTCGCAATCCCGTTACTCCTGAAAATAGCGATACCGTCGAAGAAAATAGTGGTACAGAGACGGTAGATAACAACACCGATAATACAGATCCAACGGAGACAGAGAACGCCAACACTGAAACCTCCGAGGAGAATGGCGACGACACCTATAGTCGCAATCCTGTTACTCCTGACAATAGCGATACCGCTCAAGACAATAGTGATACAGAGACGGTAGATAACAACACCGATAATACAGATCCAACGGAGACAGAGAACGCCAACACTGAAACCTCCGAGGAGAATGGCGGCGAAACCTATAGTCGCAATCCCGATACTCCTGACAATAACGATACGGTGAATAACGGTGGCTCGAACCCCACCGACAGCGGCGATAATTCCGGTATCGCCAACGGTAATTCCAATACCTCTGAATCCTCTGGACAAGACACCACAGCCGCAAACAACGGTAATGGAACCCCCAGTGAGACGTCCCAACAGCAGGCTTCCAGCCAGGAAGAATCATCAATACCGTCAGAAACGGATAATGTTAGCGATCGCGTGGATCAACTTGAAGCTGCTTTTACCCAAGAATTCCAAACCTATCTCCAACAACAATTTGTAACCAAACGGCTAAATCTACAAGATATCACTGAACGGACTCGCGACATCGAACAAGTCACCGGCTTGAAAACCGCTGTGATTTATGTCAGCTTTGTTCCCCAACCCATGAACTCAGAAGCTAATGCTTGTCAAACAGAGTCTGCACCATCCGTGGATCGCCGATTTGGTTATACCCCTTCAGCATCAAGCAATTGCTCACCAGAAGACAATCAACAGCTAGAATTGGTACTGATTACTGCCAATGGTGAAGCCATTCAACGTCGAGTTCCTAATGCGATTCGGGCTAAGGTTTTAGCAGAGACTCAAAAGTTTCAGCGGACACTCAGCGATCGCCGTAACCTCGGATCGACGAACTATCTGGATTCAGCCCAACAACTCTACCAATGGTTAATCGAACCCTTAGCGGAGGATTTAGAAGCACGCCAAATCCAAGGATTAATGTTTGCCATGGATTCTGGGTTGCGATCGCTCCCCATCGCCGCCCTTCACGATGGAGACAACTTCTTGATCGAGAACTATAGTGTCAACTTGATTCCCAGCTTCAGCTTAATGCAAGCTCGCAATCCTGACATTCGCTCGCGTCCAGTTCTAGCCATGGGGGCGTCGAAATTCCTCGATTTACAAGAGTTACCTTATGTCCCCCTAGAATTATCCACAATTACCGAATACCTGTGGAAAGGCAAAGCATTTCTCAATGAGAAGTTCACCTTCCAGAATCTGCAAGAACAAATCAGCCAGAATGAATTTGGTATCATTCATCTAGCCACTCACGCCGAATTCAAACCAGGTAATCCAGAGAATTCTTACATTCAAATGTGGAATCGTAAACTCCGGCTGAATGAACTCAAGGAATTGGGCTTATCTGATTCCGCTATCGATTTATTAGTCCTCAGTGCTTGCCGAACCGCCCTTGGTAATCAAGAGGCTGAATTAGGTTTTGCTGGCTCAGCATTACAAGCAGGTGTTGATTCTACCCTAGCTACCCTCTGGTACGTCAGCGATGAAGGGGCTTTAGGCGTTACGACTGAATTTTATCGTCAGTTAAGGCAAGTTCCGATTAAAAGTGAGGCATTACGCCGAGCGCAACTTGCTATGATTCGAGGCGAAGTTAGTATTGCTAACGGTCAATTAAATTATGGAGATAAGAGCATAACTTTACCCCCAGAAATGGCAGAACTCGCCAAGACCAAAAATCTAAACTTCTCGCATCCGTACTACTGGGCACCTTTTACCTTGATTGGTAATCCTCAGTAGAAAAGTGGGAAACAGGGAATAGGGAACAGGAACCGACAGGAAACAGGAAACTATCAGGGTACGATAATATCGTACCCCTACCCAATTAATTATCCTTGGGCTGTAGGGGTACGGCACTGCCGTACCCTCATATCATATTAATTCTCATACTCCTGCCTTATTTCTGATGTTTCTCGTAAGCCTCAACAATACGCTGAACCAAAGGATTACGAACCACATCTTGAGTGGAAAGTTCGCAAAACGCAATCCCATCAACGGGGCGCAGAATTTTTTGTGCCACCCCTAATCCTGAATCTTGATTCGGCGGTAAATCGGTTTGAGTAACATCTCCAGTCACTACCATCCGAGAACCAAACCCCAAGCGAGTTAAGACCATTTTCATCTGGGCTGGTGTAGTATTTTGGGCTTCATCCACAATCACAAACGCATTATTAAGTGTCCTCCCTCGCATATAAGCTAAGGGTGCTACTTCAATAATTCCCCGTTCCATTAAATTGGGAATTTTCTCCCCATCAATTAGTTCATATAAAGCATCATAAAGCGGACGTAAAAACGGATTGACTTTCTGTTGTAAATCTCCCGGCAAAAATCCTAACTTTTCCCCCGCTTCTACCGCAGGTCGGGTTAAAATAAGGCGTTCATACTCATTTGCCAGTAATGCCCGGGTTGCCAATACCACCGCCAAAAAGGTTTTCCCAGTTCCCGCAGGTCCAATACAAAACGTCAAATCATGAGTAAGAACCGCTTTAACGTATTGGCGCTGGCGAAACGTCTTGGCGCGAATCACATCACCGCGACGGGTACGCGCCAGTACATCTTGATGTAAATCCTGGAGTTCATCCTCACGGTGAGTATCCAAAGCCTGAAACGCGGTGCGAATGTCCGCCTCTTCAATTCGTCTACCCTCCAGCCAAAATGGTTTAAGCGATCGCACCACAGACGAGACGCGCTCAACTTGTTTTTGAGTACCAGAAATGAGCAATTCCTGTCCCCGTAACACCAGATTCGCGCCAGTGCGTTGAGAGAGCAACTTCAGATTACTCTCGCGATCGCCCGCCAGTACCATAGCACTCTGGACACTCGGTAATTCAATCGTTGTTGATACTTCACTCAAGGTTTATCATCAGTTATCAGTGAGCAGTTATCAGCCAGTAGTGTGGTAGTGGCGTGGCACACCTTAATTGGTGGATTAGCATTGTAGGGGCGCAAGGCTTGCGCCCCGTTTAAACGTCAAATCTATTCCACAATTTTAGCTGTGTCAGTCCAGTAGGGTGTGTTAGCGAAGCGTAACGCACCTTAACCAGTATATCGGGTGTGGCTGCGTAAGTCTTGCAACTATTAGCAGGCAGGGAAAACAAAGGACAAATGACAAATGACCAATGACAAATCAAGAACGAGGCTTAGAGTTAGGTTTAGGCAAGGGTAAGCGTCGAGGCGAACCTTTCCTCCCCTGGGCTCTACTCCCGGAAGGGGCTTCACGGCGGGATGTGCCACCCGACTCATCATAGATATCCAAATAGACCGATTCACCAGCAATCTTAGCCACCCCTTGGATAACGGTGCGAATTGCCTGAATATTACGACCGCCTCGACCAAACACTCGCCCCTTGTCCTCTCCGTCAAACGCCAGCCGAATCCAGACCCGATTATTAGCATGGGTACGTTCACAGTCTAAACTCAGCGACGTGGAAGTCTCTAAAAACGGCTCAACTAAAAATCGCACCAGACTCCCATAATCCGGGCTGGTTTTCTGCCCAGTTTCAGACACTGGCTTGTTGTTCAAGGACATTGGCTTTCCTGAGAATGCTGCGAACGGTATCCGTGGGCTGCGCTCCGTTTTTCAGCCACTTGGCAATAGCGGGGGCATTCAGCGTCGTTTGATCAGTTCTGGGATTGTAGAAGCCCAACTCCTCCAAAGGACGCCCATCCCGACGGGCACTACTCTCAATCGCCACAATGCGATAACTCACTTCACCCTTTTTGCCGAATCGTTTTAATCGAATTTTGACCATAGTTTCAAATAACTCACCTGTTTGATTTTACGCGATGATTAAGAATTTAGGGTAAATGGGGATTCGTCATTCGTCATTCGTCATTCGTCATTCGTCATTCGTCATTCGTCATTTGTCATTTGTCATTTGTCATTTGTCATTTGTCATTTGTCATTTGTCATTTGTCATTTGTCATTTGTTGACTTCCCCATCTCCCCCAGCTTCCCCATCTCCCCCAGCTCCCCCAGCTTCCCCAGCTTCCCCTGCTTCCCCAGCTACCCCTGCTCCCCCTGCTTACCCTGCTCCCCCTGCTTACCCTACACCCTTATCTTCTCAAAGCTGACCAAACCCCTTCTTCTTCTTCGGCTTTTTCTTCTTCTTCGTCGGACCACTACCGCGCCAACCCTGTGAGGCACGATTGCCCATCCCGCCACCAAACATATCACCCATACCACCCATTCCGCCCATTCCGCCCATTCCGGGAAGTCCGCCCATTTGACCTTGACCCATCTGCTTCATCAGCGATCGCATCTTGGTAAACTCACTGATTAGACTGCTCACCTCACGCTCACTATGCCCTGAACCCCGGGCAATACGGCGGCGACGACTGGGAGAACCAGCCAGCAAATCCGGATTGCGGCGTTCCTCAGACGTCATCGAATTAATCATCGCTTCCGTTTGCTTGAGCTTGCCTTCCCCTTTTTCCAGTTGATCCGAACTCAGCTTACCCATTCCCGGCATCAGCTTCATCAACCCACCCAGGGAACCCATATTTTTCAACAGCCGCATTTGCTTCAAGAAATCGCTGAAGTCAAACTGAGCATTGAGCATTTTCTCCTGCATCTGGGCGGCGTCAGCCATGTCAATTTCTTCTTGGGCTTTTTCCACCAATGTCAGCACATCACCCATACCCAGAATCCGGGATGCCATGCGATCGGGATAAAATGGCTGTAGTGCTTCTACCTTTTCACCCACACCGACAAATTTAATCGGCTGACCCGATACCTGGCGCACAGACAAGGCTGCACCCCCTCTGGTATCGCCATCCAGCTTGGTTAGAATTGCCCCTGTAATCCCAATTTGTTGATTAAACGTATGGGTTAGGGTTGCCGCCTCTTGACCCGTCATCGCGTCAACAACCAGCAGCACCTCGTCGGGTTTAACATTGTCCTTGATCTGGGCAAGTTCTGCCATCATCTCGGCGTCGATTTGCAATCGTCCCGCCGTATCGATAATTACGGTATCGACACCCGTTTCCTGGGCACGGGCAACCCCCTGACGGGCAATCTCCACAGGGTTAGTATCCGTCCCCATTTCAAAGACAGGGATATTAATCTGTTCACCCAATGTCACCAACTGGTCAATCGCCGCAGGGCGATAAACGTCCGTCGCCACCATCAAGCAACTCCGGTTTTCCTTCCCCAGGTGTAGGGCTAACTTAGCCGTCGCCGTGGTTTTCCCGGTTCCCTGTAAACCCGCCATCAGTATGATAGTAGGCGGCGTATCTGCCTTAGCCAAGGGGACATTACTTTCCCCCATCACCTGCACCAGTTCATCGTAGACAATCTTGATAAACTGTTGGTCAGGGCGGACGCCAGCGATGACATCAGCGCCCATTGCCTTGCTTTCAACGTCAGCAACAAATTTTTTGACGACTTGCAGGTTCACATCTGCCGACAGCAAAGCCCGACGCACCTCTTTCAGGGCGTCTTGAATATTGGCTTGAGATATCTTGTCTTGACCGCGTAGTTTCTTCCAGGCGTCTTCTAAGCGTTCGGCGAGAGCATCAAACATAGTTAACGTTAATCTTAAAGTTTAGTGTTACGAGAGATAGGGTCAGATTGGCGTGACTTCTTACACAATAACGCTTTAGGGGATTTTTCTACCAGTTCTCGACCTCTGGATTGTGCGATCGCGGTTTTCACCGATTCAACCTGTTCTGTGGGATTATAGGCTCAATAGTAAAGGCTACATATTGCCATTGTTCCGAGGCATGACAGTATTCACATAAAAAATGAGCCCGCTGACGAATTTAGTTTTGGACAGCTTCAGGGACTTGACGACGAGCAGGCATTGTTTATATATCCGATTGATTCTGAGTTAAATAAAGATTGCGAACAGTTCGATTGACAAAGCTGAGATAATCACCGATTTGTTCATACAAATCCAGTTCTTGTTCTTCTTCATAATTTAGCAAATAGTTTTGTTGTTTCTCTAAAAGGGTCTCTATCCGTTCTTGAACGGTACTAGAAGCGCGAAAGAGAGGAATTCCTTCAACCAATTCAATACGGACAGCACCTTCAAGTGGAAACGTATTGGGTAAATTTTGCCGTTTAGGTAAAAGTAGCATGATTTTGGGGTGTCCCCAATTTAAACACAGCGTTCTTGAATTTATTTTATCGGCAATCTGGAAGAGCCGGAACATTATCCCGTGGAAATAACTCAACCTTCTATCCGGGTTTTCCCCACCAGACAGAGTATTTCTAGGATTTTCATAATTAATAATGTTAATCCTTGATATATCTGTTACTACATTCAATTTCAAAGTCGAGACCTGAATATTGCCAAGTTTCTGTTATCACTCCAAATCTTTGACTCCCTTGGAACTGAATTGAATTTATGGGAATCATTTGAGCAGGTCTTTCTTGATCATCATATATGACTTTAACATATATTTTGGTTGATGAATTGTTACTTAGCCAATAGTATAGACCTGGCAAAGCAGAAAAATCACTCCTAGGTACAGTTGGCAAACTAAGATAATTCGGTTCAGAACCAGACTCAAACAAGTTATTCCTATTAAGTGGATGTCCTTCTCCAAAATTATCACCGAAACTTTCAATGAATGAATTCAAGGAATCTTGATCAAAATTCGTGTATCTATAATTAATATTAAGGCAATAGTCTTGTAAAAGTTCGAGAGCCTGTATAGCTCTATTCTTATGTTCAATAGCCAATTCAAAACCAGGTTTATTTTCAATGGCTTGCTCATAAAATATAATAGCTTCAAGGTAACGCTTTAGGAAACTCTTTAAATCTTGAGGGACACTATTATATTGCAGTATTAAACCAATTTTAAACCAAGGTAGATAATAGTTTGAATTTATTTCTAGGGAATTCTTATACGATGCAAGTGCTTCTTTGTACTGTTGCATTTCTTTAAATACGTCCCCTTTTTCTATCCAAATTTGAGAATCATTTTTTTTGTTCAGAGCGATATCCAAGGAAAGAAGAGCTTTTTGATATTGTCCTAAACGTCTTAGTGCTTTGCCTTTTTTGAGCCATCCTTCATAATTTTCTTCATTAATTTTAGTAGCTTTTTCGTATGATTTTAGTGCTTTTACATATTCCTCAGAATCAAATAAACCATCACCCTGCTTTATTAAAGCCGCATAACTACTTGGATTAAATATTGCCCTATTAAATGATTTTAGTGCTTCTTCATGACGTCCCAATGTTTCCAACGCTTGTCCTTTACCATACCAAGCTTGATAGTATTCACCATCAATATAATTTTTTATTGCTTGCTCAAAAGAAGTCAGTGCTTCCTCATAGCGTCCTAATTCATACAGTACTACACCTTTCCATCGCCAAGCCGTGTGGTAGTCTGGATCAATTTTGGTTGCTTCTTCTAGCGAATTCAGTCCTTGTTCCAGTTCTTCTAAGTGCTGACTGAGTAAAAACCCTCTTGCATACCAAGCCATCCTATAGTCAGGATTGCTCTTGATAATTTTATTAAAACATTCAAGTGATTCTTGATAACGCCTTAATCGATATAAACGATTACCTCGTTGAGCTAACTCTTCAATTGAAATAGAGTTCTCTATAGGGCATGACGATACTGAACCTCCTGATAGCTTTTCAATATCTTCTTGTGGCAATTGGTTGGCAGGAGAATACTTGATTGCTGGTGGTTCTAACGAAGCTGCTGTCACTCCTAGAGCCTTGAAGGTGCTTGATGCTCGCTGCCAAAAAGCATGAATAGGAATACCTAAACTGTAACCAAACTCGATGTCGATGTTAGTTGTACTATCTCCCTCAGTCTGTCCATGAATTCCAATTACTCGTCCATCAGCATCCAAAACTGGACTACCGCTCATTCCTTTTCGGGTTGCATTTGTATACAAAAGCTCATAACCACCATCAAAAGGGTTTTGTGCTGTAGAAAATGCAGCTTCCTTATCTAAAAGTAATCCAAGAGTCAACACAGGTTCACCGGGCTGAGAAACGTCTATGGGGTATCCAGCAACGACAACAGGTTTATTTCTTGGTGGACTCTTACTTGTTGAGTCATCATCAAGTATCGTAACTTTCTCTTCTTTGTCGAAAATTGTAGCAATCTTGTAGCGCTTTTTACTTACAAACGGTACGATGGCTAAGTCTACACCGTCGAGTCGAACAATACTGGCATCATTAATCTCATAAGATGAACTGCCATCAGGAGCAATAACTTCATAGGAAGGTGGAGCAGATTTATTAGGGACGACATGCTTTGCGGTTAAAATGTAATGTGTGTCACCACTCCTAGCAATAATTACTCCAGAACCAATATTTTCGCCGCGCTCCCGAATTAACACAGTAATCTCTTTCGCCGTATTCCTGATTTCTTCGGCTGTTGCTGCCACTGTAATTTGAGGTTGAACCATGACAAGGGTTGCTGCCGTACCGATGATTGCTGCTGGAAACTGATAAGGAAAAGTCATTTATGCACCTCCATTAAAGTTTGTAGTCGTTTTTTACTTCATTTTTTAGTTGTACTCATAAAACTGTTTTGCTGATCATTTTGTTCAGGAAAAAGCGGTGACAATACTAAACTTGACTTCAATGATTCCGAAACTAGATCGACAAAAGTATGCAGGGGAATTGCCCAACTCAGACGGCGCATTTGCTGCCGTACTTCTGTTGAAGGTACAGAGCCATCTTTGAAAACATAAGGATTTCCCCAAAGAGGATACTTATCCATACCATTGATACCTATAAGCTTACCCTGATAATTAAGCAAAGGTCCCCCGCTCATCCCCTTTTCCACCCGATTGGTATACCCGATTTGATAACCTCCCTCAAAGGCTTGCTCAGGTAAAAGTGAGATTTGCCCAGTTGTGTATACAAACCCTTTTTGGTTTGATGGTTCAGCTTCTGAGGAAAATCCTGCGGCAAACACTTGATCCCCTACTGTTAATGTATATGAAGTCTCTAGAGAGGCGACTGGGTAAGACTCATCGGTACTCTGAAATTGTAATACAGCTAAATCATTACCGTTGAGGTGGACAGTCTGTAACCAATTGGCTCGATAGAGATGACCATCAGGAGTCTGAATCCGATGAGAGTCTCTTTCTACCAGTATATGTTCAGCCGTTAAAACTGTATAGACCTGCCCTTGCTTGTATAAGATAACCCCTGAACCCCAGGTGTCTTTTGACAAAACTTTAACGGTAAAAGTTTGGGCTAAATCATCCAGTTGCTTTACAGATAGCGTATCTTGCTTTTGTCCAATTTGGATGGAAAAGACATCTCTAGGATTAGAAAAACTGACATTCAGGACGACTACTGATAGAGTAATCAATAGACTTCCAGTACAGATAACCATGATGAGTAAGTACCAATTCATTTTGGCTGCATTAGCCATTGATTTACTGCTCTAATAGAGGGGTGTTTTCATTCTCAGGTGAAAGGTCTCTGAGGTATTGCTTTAAATTAAAGTAAACTGGATTTGACCCAGCTTGAGATATCGGACTTCCAACATATCGAGAAAGGTTGTTTAACTGCTGAATAATCCGATTGGCATCCGCCCTCGACTTCAGCGTAAATAGTGCGGCTTCACAACCACTGTATCGATCCCTACTGGCACAGAGGACAGGAGAATTACTGGCTGGGTCAAGCATAATCTGCTCCATTCCCTGTTCTATGATGTAAGTCTGAAACCTGGGAGATATAATTTTACAGCGTTCTTCAGGGGTATGGCTTCCGAGAGTTGATACCCACAGAATCAGGGGGTAAGTTCTCTCCGGAGTTTGCACCATGGTCGCGTTTACTCCGTTATGTTTGCCACAATACATTGTGATATCGCCAGCTTGAGTATTTCCAATCTGGCTAATAGTCACAGTTGCACCGAATCCAATTAGGAGTGCAATCAGTAGTCTACTCATCAATCGGTTTTTCATAATCCTCTTCTCGCTTAGATTCAAGGTATAGCTAGGACAAAAGTATCACTGCCTATCGGTCAGATTCATCGCAAAGATAGCGATCGCTTCCACTAATATTTTGGTTCGTTTTCAAATAGTCGTGCAACCAATTACAAGTGTGTACCAGTAAATCATCAAGATTCAGGTTCCATAGGGTTACCTCATCTCCCCCACTGCTGGAAATTATGGTCTTATTGTCGGGACTGAAACTTACATTATTGAAGGCTTTCCCTTGTCCCTGAAGGGTTTTGAGTAAAATACCATCCCGGTTCCACAGTCTTATGGTTTTGTCCTCACTCGCTGAAGCGAGGATTTGACCATCTGAACTGAAACTCACTTGATTCACCCAATTGCTGTGTCCCGACAATGTTTTGAGCCAAGTGCCATCTTGATTCCAGAGTTTGATCGTATTGTCCGCACTAGCGGAGGCAATGGTTTGACCATCGGGACTAAAACTCACGCTGAGTACACCAGCGCTATGTGCCGGAATCGTTTTCAGCAATGTGCCATTTCGCCTCCAAAGCTTAATCGTATGATCAGCACTAGCGGAGGCAATTGTTTTACTATCGGGACTGAAATTCACACTATAGATCTGATCAGTATGTCCCTGGAGAGTGCTAACCAAGTGACCGTCCAAAGTCCAAAGTTTAACTGTTTTATCTGCACCAGCAGAAGCAATGGTTTGTCCATCGGGACTAAAACTCACCCTCCAAACACTACCCCTATGCCCCTGAAACGTTTTCAGCAAGGCGCCGTTTATACTCCAGAGTTTAACTGTTTGATCGGCACTAGCAGAAGCCAGTGTCTGTCCATCCGGACTAAAACTCACACTATATACCTGATCAGTATGTCCTGGGAGAGTTTTGAGTAACTCACCTGACTGACTCCAGAGTTTAATGGCGTTGTTTCGACTAGCAGACGCAATCATCTGTCCATCCGGACTAAAACTTGCATCCCAAGCCATCTCTCCTGAAAGGGTTTGGATAGAATTGCGATCGCGATTCCAGAATTTGACGGTATTATCCTGACTAGCAGAAGCTATTGTCTGTCCATCTGGACTAAAATTTACGCTTAAAACACTATCTGTATGCCCTTGTAGAGTTTTGAGCAACTTGCCTTCCAGACTCCAGAGTTTAACCGTTTTATCATCACTAGCAGAAGCTATTGTCCTGCCATCAGAGCTAAATCTGACGCTCCAAACCAAACCACTATGTCCAGGTAAAGTCTTGAGTATTTTGCCTTCTAAGTTCCAAAGTTTAACTGTTTGATCGGCACCAGCAGAAGCAATGGTCTGTCCATCTGGACTAAAATTCACCGTAAAAACACTATTCTTATGCCCTTCAAGCGTTTTTACAAGACGACCCTCTAAACTCCAGAGTTTGATAGTATGATCAGCACTGGCTGAGGCAATTCTTTGTCCATCGGGACTGAAACTTACACTCCAAACCAGACCGCTATGCCCTTGTAATGTTTTTAATAATGTTCCATCATGCCTCCACAGTTTGACCGTATTATCCGCACTGGCAGAAGCAATAGTCTTCCCGTCAGGACTGAAACGAACACATCTGACACTATCACTATGTCCCTGCATAATTTTGAGTATAATTCCATCACGACTCCAAAGCTTAATCGTATGATCAGCACTAGCGGAGGCAATTGTTTTCCCGTCAGGGCTAAAACTGACGCTATTAACCTGACCGCTATCTTCTGGGAAAGTTTTGAGCAATGTTCCATCACGTCTCCAGAGTTTAATTATTTTATCAGCGCTAGCAGAAGCAAGAGTCTGTCCATCAGGACTAAAACTTAAGTCAGACACACTGTCACTATGTCCCTGTAACCGATTACGCTCTTGAATTTCAGAAAACGCCTGATGCAATGCTGTTACAACCCGAATTCGAGTATCAGGAGTGACATCAACTACCTCTTTGAGTTGGATTCCTGCCCTTAAACCTGCTATTAGTGCCTCCAACGTGTTACCTGAAAGCAAGAGTGCCTGAGAAGATGTACTCATGGTATTAAGTTGGGCATCTTGTTCGGCAATATTCGCTCGTTTTATTTGATGTTTAGCATAGTTGGTTGTCCATCCCACTACGGTTACTGACGTCACCAAGATTAGAGTCAGTCCAATACTACCTGCACGAATAATCTGTGTTGTTTTCTTTTGCAATTCGGCTGAACGGCGTTCGGCTTTAATTCGATCTTCAGCTAATTCTCGTTTTTCTTGAGCTTGGCTAGCATCCAGAAATTGTTCATCCTCATAACTCAAGCTTTTATTAACTTTCCATGCCAATGCTTCTTGCAATTTTTTGCCCCGCAACAATCGTGATTCGTCTTGGCAATTAGTAGCTAACCAAGCCGTTATATCCTCAGAGTAAGGTCGCAAATTTGCTAAAACCTGATTCACCCAACTCTGGTTAAAAACCTCTTGGTAGATTCGATTGTAAACTCTTAGCCTACTCTGCTGTTTAACCACCAAACCGGACAGTTGCAATTCCATTTGTTTGTTATCATTAGCGACAATCTCTTCCTGTCGCAAAATCTTCTGGTACAATCCCAAAAGTCGCCCAGCAGTTTGTTCATTGCTCAGGATGCGATTACGGATTGTCCTCAAATGCTCTGGATCATCCTGAGATTCCCAGTTTTCAACGATGTGCGATCGCACTAACTTTTCCACCCACTCTTTCTCTGACTCTCCTGGTTTGAAAGAAACTTGGGATTCTCCACAAGCATCATAAACAATTTTACAAAGCTTTTGGGTGAGGAATGGCTGTCCTCCTGTCCAAGACAAAACCTCTTTTAAAATAGTATAAGGATTATCGACTCTACCCACTAATCCATTAGCCAAGGGTTGTGCTTCATCTAATTTAAAACCACAGAGATCGATTCCACAACCAATGTTAAACGGTGTGCGATTTTTGTCCTGAATAAAATCTGAAGGCGTTGCTACACCCAGTAGACAGAACGTCAATCGGTTATAAGCTGGATTGTCAACCCGTTGATTGTAACATCCCCGAATTAAAGCAAAAAAATCATCGGTTGAGAACCCTAAACTGAGTACCGTATCAACTTCATCGATAAAAATAACAATTTTGGTTGATATTACAGCTAACAGTACCTCCTCAAAAAAATTACTCAAGCGCTGCACAGGTGATAACGATTCCCGCTCTTTCCACCATGTACTTGTGTTAATTTTACCCGATAGTTTAAACTTTCTGACTAATTCGTAAACTATCCCCATGTACCAATTGGATTGGGTAACATTATTATTATCACTGCCAATTATTGTCAGATCAATTGCAGCACATCTTACCCCTTCTTTTTCCAATTGTTGCATGGTTCGCACCCGCAAGCTAGATTTTCCCATTTGCCGCGAGTTCAACACATAGCAAAATTTCCCAGCCTTTAAAGCCTGATAAAGATTTTGGTCGGCTTGACGCCTTACATAACTGGGAGCATCAGCCGCTAAACTTCCGCTAAATTGATATTCGTAATTAGTCATTGGTCATTTGTCCTTCGTAGTAGTGGACACTATATTGCTTTAAGAAATAAAACTTGGATTTTGTTGGGTTTCTTTCGTAAACCCAACCTACAACCTAAAATGATGGAATAGATTATAACCCTTACTCCCCTCTCCCCACGGTGGGAGAGGGGCTGGGGGTAAGGGGTTTTCTGGCTTAAATTGACACCAATAACATCTAAACGCCCCTACTATTTCATCAAATTTGCTGTGCAATGCCACTCTACTTACACTGTATTGTTGACAACAATCTCTATTAACTGAGTAATTGAATAAACCGTTTTAAAATCCTCATTACAGTATAAATGTCATCTCCGCGTCTGAGTGAAAATGGATAGGATTCAGCATATCTTGGTCTATCCTGTTTGATCAGCTTCAAAAAAATAAAATCCATACCATTTGTAACCAATCCTAATGCAGGGTGGTCAGGATTAGGATGACCCAGCATATATCTTAAGGCTTGCGGTATCCCGGCATCTAAGGAATATTTTGCCCCTTTTGCTTCAATCACCAGTATCCACAACTCAGGCATAAAAACCAACAAGTCAAGACGCCCTTTAATTATCAGTTCCTCATCCTCCGAGACAATTTCTACCTCCTTCTCAGCCGCAAGATAAAATGGTGAACGATAAAATCCTGCTAGTTTCAACAAGGGTGACAAAACCACAAGTTTAACAATGGGTTCAAGGATGGTATATCGAGATAAGTGGAGATAGTCTCCTTTAACTTCATCTAAAGCTTGACGTTCTGAATCCGTGAGTTCAGGTAAGTCATCTTGCCATTCTGGGAAGAATTGCAGATCATCGATACGTTCTAAACCAAACTTTTCGATTAAATCATCGAGATTAATTTTCTGGGCAGCAATGGTTTTAACCATGTTTTTACCTCCTGCAAACAGTAGTTTTCAAAAAAAATAAATTCAAGAAATTTTTCTGTTATTAGGCAAGGCGTGAGGCAGATTCTTTGCTAAACCCGCCTAGACCATTCGAGACTTTTAATTTATGTTTTTCCATCTCTAAGCTTCTGGGACAAATACTGGGAATATAGCAAACAACGCGGCTTGACAGAATTATTCTCTAACTGTACTAAACCTAAGCTTTGTAACTTAAACGCCAGCATCGATTCCAATGATATAGGACAATTTGCCTCAACTACCGTTTTCATCGCTGCGGCTAACTCAGGATACTGTTGTAAATTCCACAACTGTCCTCGTAAATGATTGCTGTAAATTCCTGATTCGGTAGCAGCCGTTTGTAAGAGTTGGTCAAACGTAATATCTTTACGAGTCAGGGAATAAATGGCAAGCTGGATTAGATGTGGATGTCCTCCTACCGTCTCTATTAACTGAGTCACCTGGGAATTATCCAAATCTAATCCTTGTTGTTCGGCTAACTCTTGCATTTGTTCGGGTGTAAACTCTGGTAACTTAATTGACACACCGACATTAAAGGGTGAACGATTCGTACTAAGCTGAATATAAACATCGGTAGAATGGGCAATCACTAACCGCAATTTCTGCCACAGTCGGCTGGTTTTTGCTTCCTCATGCCAAACTCGCAGCATACCAAAAAAGTCTTGGGCAATTTTAGGATAGGGAAAAATTCGATCAACGTCATCTAACGCCAAAACTAAGGGCTGGTCTAATTGAGATAACAGATGATCTTCAAAATAAATCGTGCAATTCTGAGAACTTCCTAACCCTTCTTCCCAATACTCCGCCAGTTGAGTCGGTAATTTTAGCTTCCGACTGACAAACGTACAGAACCAGCGCAAAAATTCATCCAGTCCACGCAAAACGGCTTGATCGGCGTGGAGTAAATTTAAGCGAACGGTGCGATAATGTTCTTTGACTGCCCGTTCGAGTATCTTATCAATCAGCAAGGTTTTTCCCATCCGCTTTGGGGCTTTAATTCGCAGTAGGGAACCAGGCTTGACTATGGTGTCATAGCACTGCGATTCGCTGGGAGGGCGCAGGATATAGGTAGAGACTTCGGGTTCAGTATCTGTCTGTTCTTCATCCACCTCTATGGCTAAAGATGAGTTATTATCGGCGACAGAGAAATCCGCAATGTCCTCTAAATCCAGCCCCAACTTATGGCAAAGTTCATAAAAATTCAAATAATCCACAGGTTTACCATTGAGGAAATTCCAGACTGTGCCTCGGGATAGTTGTACACTCTCGGCTAAGTCTTGCTGACGGGCAAAACGATTCCGCTGTAGTGTAGCTTTGACTGTTTCGATATACTGGGAAGCAACTTTTAATGATCGCGACATGATTAAACACTTGAATCACCCTGCTGTGATCATAGTCTTCTCATCCCTCTCATCCCGCCAAGTCAGATATAAGTCAGACATAAGTCGGACAATTTAGATCCCTCTGGTCAAGGATGAAAATTGAGGGATAATAATCAAGTGTATGCTTGCGGAAACTTTCTCCTCGTGTCCAAACCTCTCGTCCTCATGGATCATGATGGCGGTGTCGATGATTATTTGGCAACCGTCCTGCTGATGACAATGGATCACATCCAACCTTTGGGTATCGTTGTCACCCCGGCTGATTGCTATATTCAACCTGCGGTTAACGCCACGCGCAAAATTTTAGACCTAATCGGATGTTCTCATATCCCCGTTGCTGAAAGTACGGTACGCGGGATTAATCCCTTTCCTCCCCTTTACCGCCGGGATGCGTTTATTGTGGATCATTTGCCAATTCTTAACCAGAATGACACGATCCAAACCCCTCTGTTGAAGGAAAGTGGTCAAGAGTTTATCGTGCGATCGCTGCAAACGGCTGACCAACCTGTTACCCTGATGGTGACAGGACCTCTCACCACTGTCGCCACCGCCTTAACCCTTGCCCCGGATATCGAAGCGAAGATTGAGCAAATCGTCTGGATGGGGGGTGCAATTCACGTTGCTGGTAATGTGGAAAAAAGTCTGGAACCCGGACAAGATGGTTCAGCCGAATGGAATGCCTACTGGGACCCCCTCGCCGTACATCAAATCTGGCAAACTCAGATTCCGATTGTCCTTTGTCCCCTTGACTTGACCAATACCGTCCCGGTTACCTCTGAGTTTGTTTACAAATTGGGGAAACAGCGTCGCTATCCCATTTCGGATTTTGCGGGTCAATGTTACGCCTTAGTGATTCCCCAAGACTATTATTTCTGGGATGTTCTCGCCACCACCTATCTCGCCCATCCCGAGTTCTTTACTTGGCAAGATTGGGAAACCTCGGTAATTCCTCACGGTTCCAGTCAAGGTCGTATCCAGGTTGAGGCGGGAGGAAAACGGATTCGGGTGCTGGATACCGTCGATAAGACAGAATACTACTCCTATCTCTTACATCAGTGGGCAAGGTAACATGGAAAGTGTGATTTAAGTCACCTTACTCACGCTCAGCCCAGTTATCTGAGAATCTTGCCTCTCCCACCCCATTAACCATTTACCCTTTACTGGAAGGCGATTGAGGGGTAATTCCCTGCCAGTCTCACCCGTTGGGTGAAAACTAAATGAGAATGGTTCATTTCTTTTAATAATTGTGATAATCCTGTATTATGAATGATAAAAACAGCAAAAATATGACAGAAGCGATTTTTGAGCAGAGTCGTTATCGCAACTCGAACCCCTCCTTGTCAGGGAAAAGGGTTCAGACGCAGACTCTGCTCTTTTAAAGTTTCTATATAGCATCCGACTTTTTTTAACGCCGAGAGGATTCATAATCAGCGCTGATTGACTCTCACCTAACCCCAGGTGAGACAAATTAGTTTTTTGTATCCTCTCCTATTGAAGGGAAATGAGAGTGTAACGGGATTTTTACCATGACCTATTCCATCGCATCCACAGAACGTTCCGTGTCCCAGCCGACACCGCGTCAGCGTTCTACGGGTGGCAAACCACCCAACTCGTCAAAGTCCGACTCGTCAACATCCAACGTTCATTCCTTAGCGGTGCTTTGGGCGAGGAAATACTATACCGCTGTTACCAACCAAGACCAAAATGAGTCAGCATCCAGTTTAGCGGCGGCGGATCTCAAGGAAACTGCCTCACTCGAAGCCAGAAAAAGCACGGCAGAGAAAATGATGCAAAAGCTCAACTTTGCCAGTGCCCAAGCCTGGTCGTTGACCGAAACGCTGCTATCTGAGGAAATTCGTCGTCATGGTATTAATCCTGAATTAGTCAATCCCTTAGAAATTGCGGCTGATACCCGTTATCTGTTTCAAAAGACGGCAAATGCTTATGCTCAACGCGCAACACCCCGACGCTTATCGGTGATTGTCGGCAAAGATTTTGGTAAAGTGCGCCAAAAATATACGAGTGTTGACCGCCGTGCGATCGGGTTTGTCAGTATGCAGTTCCACTATACGGGTCAAAAATTACTCGAGTGGCTCTCCCCACCGGAACAAAAACTGTGGCTTCCTTATTTAAAGGTAATGGATGACCACATGTATATGCCCCTACAAGCGGCGTATGATGCGGCGGCTAACCATCCCTACAATTCCCAGGCGCTATTAGCGGTGCAACATCTGTTACCCATCAGCACAAAATTGGCTATTTCCGTGTGCCAACAAGTTTGCCGTCAAAATCCCAATTACGAAACCTACAGTGGTTCGTTGATGAGCAAAACGGTAAGAATTGCCAGTATCCGCGACGTGGAAATGTTTCAGGTGTATCTGTGTCTGTGTGTCTTAGAAGATGACATTCGGGCGGTGCAGCGAGAATTGTTTCCGTTATGCGTCATGCTTTATCCGCGTCTGCGTGTCGGCTGGCGTTTAGTGCAAGATATGCTGAAAGCGATTGGTTGGGAAATGTACAATCGCCTACCTCCCGAAAATATGGCAACCTTTTTACCCTATCTGCGGACATTAACGGAGATGTTCTCCTGTGACGTGTTTCAAGAGCCAGAATAGCCTTGTAGAGACGTTGCATGCAACGTCTCTACCATCTGGAAAAGAAGGGTTCTTATAATTTTATCGTTCAGCGTTTAACAAATACAGTTAAGGTGCGTTACGCTTCGCTAACACACCCTACATGTAGAGCTTTTGCTTAAGTCCTAAAATAACTTGGCTTGCGTGAAGAGAAGCGAGTACGACGAATGACGTAGCTTGCTTATCAAGGGAGCGAGTATGACTAATTACAAAGTAACAGCAACTCTCAAAACTAGATCGCTTGAATGATTTCCTGTTTAAGTTAATTCTATCTGGAGTGGCACTAAAAACTAACTTTTTAGAGCTTATCTCCCTAGTTTCCAATCTTAGGAAATCTCAGCAATTTTATTACAAACCATTTACGAATCAGGCTCTGTGAACCCAGTGTTCGCGGTAAGTGGTTATCAGACATTGACGGGTTGAAGCGTGCCATAAGCGCCAAATTTCCGTAATTCTACGGTAGCGATCGCACCTCTTTATCTTGCTTAATCTTAAGTAAGTAGAAATACATTTACTAGAAGCAGGCGTTCCCAAGGAAGATATTGTACTGGGTTTTCGCCATCCCAAAATTCGGCAGCATACAGGCTTTGCCGTGGCTTGATTGCAGGATAGTCACTCAATCGAGAATTGCCATTAGGGTGAAGCCTTCGCTACTACCGAGAATGACGCGATCGCGAATCGGTAATACTGCCAACGTTGACTCATCCACCAGTAAATACGCCGACGTTGATGCCAACTGTTGCAACGTAGTTGTATCCGCCGGAATCACTTGGCGATCGCTATAAAAATCTAAGCTGGGACGCCGATAACCATAAGATGTATAAATCACCGTGTCTGGGGGCGTGTGTTCCTGAATCAACTGGGCGACAGGCTTCACTGCAAAGGCTTCATTTAATTCCCAAACCCAGGATGTAGACATCATTAACAACAACAACGCCACGTAAGTTCCGCCCAATAAAATCGGGATAAATTGGCGATTATGCTGATAAACCTGCCAAGCCGCTAAACCCATTGTTAACGCCACAACCACGCCCATAATAATTAATACAGGCTGCGGATCTGCCAGGATAAAGTAAACACATCCCCCCACCCCTGCAACTGCCATTAACCCTAAAAGCCAGACTAAAATTTGGGGATAATGCTTGCTTTTTTGCCATAAATGTGCTATACACATACCAACAGCTAAGGCAAAAAAGGGATAGAACGGCATAATGTACCAAGGCAACTTGGTTCCCATTAGGGAAATCGCCCCCAGATAGCCAATCGTACCAATTAGTACCAGTTTGCCCCAACTCCTGTAGCGATGATGCCAAGCTAGCGCCAATCCGCCAAACCAAAACAGGAACCAGGGAAAACTGTATTTAAGTAATTCCAGGAAATAATACCAAGGCGCACCCTGATTTCCCTCCACAGACTCCGAGATGCGGTTCAACCCCTGCGCCTGAAAATGTACCTGCCAGAAGGTTTCGCCATAATACTGCCACTGAACTGCATACCACGCGATCGCAGGCGTACTTCCCAAGAGAATCCCTAGCCACAAATAGGGACTTTTCAACAGCGCCCATTGTCTATCAGCCAAGAGAAACCCAAACGCGATCGCACCCAACAGGATCACTAAAATTCCTTTCGTTAACGTAATCAATCCCAGGCTAATCCCAATCCCAACCGCCCAACGCTTATCCTGACGCGCTTTCAGCAGACACACTAGCAATAGCAGAAAAAACGACACTACCGTACCATCCAGCATCGCCAGACGCCCATGACGCACCACAGGTAGTAACGTCAAGTAAACGCTAGCCGCCAATACAGCCGGGAGACGTTGGGCAAAAACGTCTCGCCCCAACAAATAGAGTAGCGGAACGCTACAAGCAGACAAAAATGCTCCTGGTAGGCGGGTGGTGAATTCTCCAATTCCCCAAATTTTATACGACAGAGCAATTAACCAATCCACTAACGGGGGTTTGAGTAGATAGGGTTCCCCGTAAAGTGTCGGATGAAGCCAGTTCCCGGTGCGGTAAATCTCTCTAGCAATCAGGGCGCGAGTCCCTTCATCCCAATCTCGTAGCGGTACATTCCCTAGAGAAATACTTCCCAGGAAAAAGGCGGCTAAGGAAAAACCGATTAGCCAATGGTTGTTAGTGAAATTCAGTCGTAGTTTTGCCATTTATCATTGGTTCTTTGTCATTTATTTTTACCCAATGACCAATGATGGCGGTGAAGTGGCTTTCTGAGCATCCTAGTGCAGGACGGTAGAAGAGACGTTTAAAAGCTGGATGCACCCTTTGCACTCCAACTTAATTGGAATGGCACTGAAATAAACATTAGAGAATCACCGAAAGCTTTGATGTACCATAGGGTGGGCATTGCCCACCAACCTTAAGTCAGTGCCATTCAACTTAATTGACAAATCGTAACATTATTAACTAAACGGTTCGCCAATTACCTATATTTATGATGGAGGTGGCGAGTTGTGTCTGATGACGACTCTATCTATCTCTATACCATGATCCTGAATCTTGAACGGCTTCAGTAATTATTAAATGTTTTTCGGGCATCTAACAGTTCTAGATAAGATATTGGTACGACGATGGGCCACAGGATAGTAGCAATGAGCAAAATCACCCAAGAGGAAAATTTCTCGTTTGGGGACAGGCTGTCATCATGTTGCATGAAATCTAACCATCGGCTAAAGAAAATCGGCAACATGATTACGTAAAATGCGATGGCTCCGATAAAAACTGTTTCCCACATAAATAACCTCAGTAGATTGAAAATTCGCTGGTGAATGAATCCACGATAGAGAGCTTTGTTGTCTATTCGTCACTCTGACCCGAAGGTAGAAAAAAAAGGATAATATCCTAGATGAAATATCTACACTTGACGCAAGCGTTTAAGCGTTTGTCAAATGAGTCTGCCTAATAGACGTTTTCTGATCAAGTTGCTCTTTATCAGTGAACTAATAATACTGACCTACTAGATCTAAGACAAGTTGTTGAGTGTGATATTGTTACAAAACTCAACAACAATATCTATCTCTAGAATGGTCTTCATTCTATACTATATCTAGTATTGAAAAAAAGTTGTGGCTGGGGATAACCTGATGATTCGTGCAGTGTTATCCGCCCTAGTGGGCTGTCAAGGCAGAAATGACAAGTTCAAATAACCTCAATCAATCTCTGTTTCGAGAAAGTCAACTACTCAAAGCTAAATGGACAGCCCACTAGAGCGTCGGTTCAGTAATTCAGAGTGAGTGATCACAAGAAGTCAAAAGCATGCCCTCGAAGGTCGTGAAGGGTCAAAAGCCTGTCCTTGAGCGAAGCGAAGGAACCGGAGATTGGCTATCGTTTTGTTACCTTTTGGTGACAATTGAAGTCGATGATCCGATTACTGGACTGGTGTTGACAAAGCCTTTACCCGGACTCAGCTTAACTCGGTAGAGGCTTGTGCCTGCTTCACCACCTGAGTAATCGAACTCAATCCTTGTTCTTCCAACTTTCTTAACAATCCCTGCATGATTCGTCGTGCCATCCAGGGTCCTTCATAGACTAATCCCGTGTACACTTGAATCAAACTGGCTCCGGCGGTGAGCTTTTCCCACGCATCCTCGGCGGTAAAAATTCCCCCCACACCGATAATCGGTAATTTCCCTTGGGTTTGCTGGTGAATAAACCGAATCACCTCTGTTGAACGTTCCCGCAGTGGCGCACCACTAATTCCGCCAGCTTCTTCTGTCACGGGTTTGCCTGTGGCGGTGATGACTTGGGTTTTCAGGATATCCCGGCGAATTGTTGTATTGGTCGCCACAATCCCCGCAAGCTGATAGGTTTGAGCTAAATCAACAACATCCGCGATCGCGTCCCACTCCAAATCCGGTGCAATCTTGACTAAAAGCGGCTTTTGTCCTTGATTATCCTGTTGCAACGTCTCCAAAATGATTCGCAGTTGTTCAGCATCTTGTAGCGATCGCAATCCGGGTGTATTCGGTGAACTTACGTTAACCACAAAATAATCACCCCAAGGCTTCAGCAAGCGGAAACTGGTTAAATAGTCAGTAGCGGCATCTTCTAAGGGTGTTACCTTAGACTTACCCAGATTGATCCCCAAGGGGATCGGCTCAAACGGCTGATGTGCGATCGCTCCTAATCGGTCTGCCAACGCTTGCGCCCCTCGATTATTAAACCCCATACGGTTGAGAACAGCTCTATCTTGGAGTAAACGGAACAACCGGGGTTGGGGGTTTCCGGGTTGGGCGTGACTGGTAACGGTTCCAAGTTCAGCAAAGCCAAACCCAAAGATACGCCAAATTCGAGCGGCTACCCCATCTTTATCAAATCCGGCGGCTAAACCTAGAGGATTAGGGAATTTCAGTCCCCATAAGGTTTGTTCCAGGCGAACATCACTCAGGCAAAAGGCTTGGTGCAATTGAGAGGAAAGCCAAGGAGTTGAGGAGGATTGGTATGTACGATCTAGCCAACCTAATAAGTGCATTGTCTGTTCGTGCGCCCACTCCGGATCTGCCTTCACCAGCGAAAATAGAATGGGGCGAATGGCAGATTGGTAAATATCAGTCATTGGTTATTTGTCCTTTGTCATTTGTCATTCGTCATTTGTCATTCGTCATTCGTCATTCGTCATTCGTCATTTGTCATTCGTCATTCGTCATTCGTCATTCGTCAGGGAAAAGGGAACACCTCGGCTTACTTCGGCTTACCTCGGCTTCGCTCGGTAATACGCTCAGTAACACGCTCGGTGTGTAACAGGGAACAGGGAAAAGTGTAAGGTAGAGTTTTGAGTTAACTCACGACTTCCCTATCTCACCCAACTTCCCTATCTCCCCCATCTCCCCCATCTCCCCCATCTCCCCCATCTCCCCCATCTCCCCCATCTTCCCCATCTCCCCCAGCTCCCCCAGCTTCCCCATCTCCCGTTCCCCGTTCCCCGTTCCCTGTTCCCTGATAATTAATTATGGGTCAGCAAAATCTACCATCCCAAAACGATCATCCATTCCTTGCCCTAGGACGAGTGCTGGAGACATTGCGGGAAGAGGACAATGCTGAGGTGTTGATCGAAACTACTCTAAATTACCTGCAAACCGAGTTTGATTACCACCTGATCTGGATTGGGCTTTATGATCGCTTGGATCATCGCTTATTTGGTAAAGGGGGTATTGCTCCCACGGGTGATACCGATTTTTTGAAGCACCGATACACCCTGCAACCGGGTGATCTGTTAGAACAAATCGTGATTCAACAGCGCCCAATCACCGTTCCCGATATTCAGCAAGAAATCCGGGCGGGAGAATGGCGACGAATTGCTACCAATTTAGGGATTCAGGGAACATTGCTGTTTCCCTTACGCGCCAAGGATCAATGTTTTGGTGTCACCTTGTTGGGTTCACATCAATGGGGTATCTCTGCCACACCCAAGGACACCGCCCATTTGTCCATGGTGTTGGGTGGATTAGCGGCGGCGCTACATGAAATAGAGGTCAATTGGCAACAATCGGCAATCAAACGCCCCGATAAACCCCTGTTTCAAGCCCTTGATGAGCTGCTCAAATTGCCCAAGCTGGTTCAGCGTCTGGATAAATTGGTGGCGATGACTCAAGAGTTTATTACGCCGACGCGCACTAATATTTATTGGTATCATCCGCAGCAACGCTATTTCTGGCATCGGGTGGGTAATCGTCAATCTCTCCGCAGTGTTGTTGGGTTACGCAACTCCAAAGCGGGTCTTACTGTTGCTGAAGCCAGTGACTTTTATCAGGCGTTAAAGGTGGGTCAGTTAGTCACCATTGGCAGCAGTAGAAGCCAACTCAAGACAGAAACCACAGAACATATCCTACATCGACTACGAACTCGTTCGTTGATGGCAGCCCCGATTCAAATTCAAGGGGAATTGTTGGGTTTTCTGTCGGTGGAAGAAGACGATCCGCGAATTTGGGAACGGGCAGAACGGAACTATATTTTAGCCACCGCTCAATTAGTGGCGCTTGTGGTGAGTGGTGAGGAATTAGACACCCAAGTTCAGGTAAGAATCAAGGATAGCCAGGTGCTAGCAAGGATCGCTCAAGCGATCGCCTATCGTCCTACGCCTGAAAACGCCCTGAATGATGCGGGGAAGCTGATTTGCCAGCATCTGAATACGGATCGATTGGTAATCCTGCAACCCGATCAGTCGGGTCAATTCACTGTTGTGTTTAGCCGACAACCGTCGAATCGCCGTCCTTGTCCCTCACCCTTACCCCCCCTGGATGATCAGGATCAGCAGTGGTTGAGGGGACGAAAAAAAATGGAGATGATTGAAGATATTGAGGCAGATGGGTTACTCACATCCTGGCGGGAGACGTTCACGCAACTGAATCTGCGATCGCTCCTGATTGAGTCTTTATCCTATCCAGCATCCCCTAAACAACCAAGTTTCCTGTTCTTGATTGGGCATGAGAGTCCTCGAACGTGGAACTCGAATGAACGGGATTTTGTGAAAACTGTAGCCCAACTCATCCATCTGCTGCTAACGCTATCGGGTGAGTTAGATAACGCCAAACGTTCATTTTTGGCGCATCAAACCCTGCAGTCGGGTCTATCCATGCTCCACTCAGCCCCGAAAGATCCGGTGCGCTTTGAACGGGCTTGGATTAATTATGTGGCAAAGTTGCTGGAATGTCCGCTGGTGGCGCTGCTTACTTGGACTCCCCAAATTGCTTGGGCGACGGTATCCACGGTGGCGGTTACGGATTCGCGTTTTGCTCTTCCTCCCGATTTAACCATTTCGGTGGCAACAAATCCCCTGATTCACCAGGCTCTAGCTACCCCCCATTTCTGCTGCTTTGCGGTGAAGGATCTGCCAGACTCGATTCGTCAATGGTTTAAGAGTCCCGATATTGGTCAAATTTTGGTGATTGCCTTACATCAGGATACCACCTCAGCCACGGGACTGATCCTGATTGCGGATCACCAGGAACGAACTTGGTCTGAAAGTTTGTTATCGGTACTGGAAATCTTAACCCAACAGTTTACTGACTTGCGTGACTATCGGTATCGCCTAATGCAACAAACCCAAGAGCGGGAAAACTTGCAAGCTCTCAACTGGTACAAACACCGATGCTTGGAGAAATTGTATCAGTCTGTGCAGGAGATGAATAATTCGTTACTCTTATTAGACTCTCAGACATACTCTCCGGTGGAAGCCACACAGCAGATTACCAATTCGGCGTTACAAAAGATGCGTCGTCAGCAACTGCTGCACAAGTTAGAAGCCGTTCTAGCGGGGATGACTCCGATCCTCAAGCAAGAACAGTGGCAACTCAGGACGACGCTACGCCCGATCAAGTTGGCAACGTTGTTGAAGCGATCGCTACGACAGGTGGAACCCTTTTATAATCAGCGTCAACTGGTTTTGAATATGCACAATGTCAGTCAGTTTACCATTTATGGGGATTACCTGAAGCTAGAATGCATTGTGTTGGAGTTATTGCTCACGATTGGTTTACAATCCCGTGCTGGACGTTGGATTCATTTGTGGTGCTGTCCCTTGCGTTCGGATACTAAGCCTAGGCTGCGCTCAAGTTCACCTTATCCGTTACTCGAGTTACTGATTTCTCAAAGCAATTCTTTGGAGGAGTGTCAGCAGATTCTCACCGCTTCACCGAGAAAATCTCTGCATAGCTTAAATATGAGAATTTGTCAACAGATTTTGCGGAGTTGGGGAGGCGATCTGCATTTTTACCAAACCCAAGTCCATGATTATTTGATCCGGTTGCTGTTGCCATTGGAACAGAAGCAGAGGTAAATCTGGCACGATTTTGGCGATCGCGAAATTTATACCAAGTTTTAGTCTACCACTAAAAAAGCTAATTTATGCTTCCTTAAAAAGCCAAGACACATCATTTATGTAGAGACGTTGCATGCAACGTCTCTACAATGGTGCCGAAAGTCCTAATCGATGTGTCTACTGCTATATAATCAAAATACAATTAGTTGTACGATTCAATTATTAAAAAGCGATGACTCTAAGATTTATTAGCCCAAAGACTGATTTTGCTTTCAAAAAAATATTTGGCTCAACAGACAGCAAAGATATCCTGATTAGCTTTTTAAATGCCTTAATTTATGAAGCCAATCCCGTGATTCAAGATTTAGAAATCATTGACCCCTATAATCCTAGAGAGGTTGTGGATCTCAAAGACAGCTATCTGGATGTCAAAGCCTTACTGGATAATGGCTCAACCGTGCTAATTGAAATGCAAGTCCTCAACCTAGCCTTCTTCGAGAAG
>NZ_JAVKEA010000207.1:0-34068 GCF_040221695.1 Coleofasciculus sp. E2-BRE-01
TTCATCCACAATGTTTTTTTCAAACAGGTTCCGTTTAATACATAGCTCCCCAAAATTGCTCGCTTTCCCCCACACCCCACACCCCATACCCCACACCCAGTATCCTATCGTGGGTAATGTGGCTTAAGTTGACACCCATGCACGTCGGTGCGCCCCTACATTAACGCCCACCAGTATGACGCTGGCTAGCACCGGGTTGGGGCGTTCCCATCCCTGGTTGAGACACAGACTCATCAATTTCTTCCAACGTCAGGTTTACCGACACTCGGACGGGTGTCCCATCGGGCAGAAACATGGTCAGGTTATAATCAACTTTTGTAACAAAACAGCGAATATACTCCTGAGATCCCCAGGTAAACACATAAGTGGGAGGACGTTTTTCCTTTCCTTCCCCCGACTCGGCAAAATTGACCGCTTTCTCAAACTGTTTCAGATGGCGGAGGACGTTCTCACCTGTCTCATAGGTATCAAAAATAATATCGTTAATCGAGAGGGTAACGGGTTCAGGATAAGCAAAGTTAACCTTGGGTAATCCTCGACCCGTTCGCGCTCCACTACTTTTTGTTAAGTTAATTTGCTGGCTAAACGCCAACTGGTTGGGGTTGAACATGAAATCAATTGTTCCCCCACCATCTGTGGAAATCAGTTGGGCTTTTACCAGTTGTGACATGATCGATTATCTCTGACTCAGTTTTTCCGGAGATTGTCAATGACGCTGAGTTTTCCCGAAAGACTCTTACTGACTACTCTACCAGAGGGTTGAGAAAAGGGCTTACCCACCTGTAAGGTAAGTCCCTCTTAAGTAGTCGGACAAAAGAAAACGGCACGCTCCGGAGTCAGTTTGGTAAACCGCCCTCAAACCCTTACTGTTCCCTGTTACACACCGAGCATGTTGCCGAGCGTGTTACTGAGCGTGTTGCCGAGCGAAGTCGAGGCAAGCCTAGGTAAGTCGAAATAAGCGTTCGACGGCTCGACTGATCGCTCGCCGAAGTCTGAGCGCTCACGCCGAAGTCCGAGGTGTTCCCTAATCTCATCCGTTAACTTTAATTGTGTCCACCTACTTATTCCAGGGTTCAATTAACCTGGTGCGTGATTGGTTTCAGTCTTGTTAAAGATGTTCCACCGGAACATCCCTACGATTACGATGCTGTAGCATCTAATAATTTCACGTAAGCAATGGGGAGAACAAGGGGCCAAAATAACGTCGCAATGCCCACAGTGAGGAAAGATAAGACGTTTTTCTGTGGTGATAGTCCTGCTTCTTTTTTGAGAAAGCGTAACCAAGTGGCTAATAAATAAAGCCCAGTCAACATGTAAACACTAATAAGAAAAAGTGTCATCTTTAAACTCCAGGTATAAATAAACACAATTTGTCCAAGTCTCAGCTATTATATCAGATGTCTATTCAATTTGCTAATTATTACTTGATTGTCTAGTCTATCTGGATGAGTTGTGAAATAGCTATCGAGCTATTCTAGGTTACAAAGCTGGAATCCGGTAATGTTGAGTTTAATTAGATGCACCCTTTGTGAAACAATTTGCCTAATGTTTTTAACTTGGTTCAGCAGAACATCTCTACGATTGTGATACGGTCGTGTTCAATAACCTTACGTAAGCAATGGGGAGAACAAGGGGCCAAAATACTGTGGCGACGCCAATGGTGAGTAACGATAAAACTTTTTGCTGATCTGACATTCCTCTTCCTTGTTTAAAAAAGCGAAACCAAGCGACTAATAAATAAAGCGAAACAAGCGTGTATAGACTGATGATCCAAAGGTTCATAGCAAGACCCAAGATGTAGATGAAAACAGGTGGATCAGATTTTAGATTCTGAGAGATATCTGATCTGATGTGTTTTGACTATTCAAATTATTCTTCATTGTCCAAATGTAATCTGTGTTACTTGTCCTTAAGTCCGGTGATATTCAGATGGTCAACTTGTGAGAGAGCTGAGAGGAAAGTGTGATATTATTTTTTGATTAATATGATGAAGATCACAGTCATCTCTGGGTAACTGGTTTAACAACAATTTACTACATCCCGCTAGGCTAACGCGACACCATAGAAAATAAAATCTAATGTTACTGAATGGTATACTGGTGGAAAATGCCAAAACTACGGTATAGAAAAGGTTTCGGCGATTCCCTAATGCTTATTTCAGTACTATTAATTTTAAGGTGAATGTCAAGGTACAGAATTTATGTCCAGGTACTTACGAACCTAGCTTTAGTTTGAATTTATTGCTTTGAGTTAAAATGTTAAACTCTAAGGGTGATCGCTCTCCCTATTCCCCACGATGGTGATCTGAGTTTTAGAGTTGAGATTGTAACCGCTTGGCGGATGGGGAAAGGATAGGTTTTGTGGGAATGGTATTGGTGCTATCTCGATTGCCCCCATAAATCCGCCCCAAGTAAGCGCTTGATGACTTTATTTCACAGCGTATAATCATTCATCCTGGATAATTTAAACGTCAGAAAGTCCGATGAACAAAACCTGGAATCTTTCTCCGTTAGGACGATATTTTTTCAATGTCTTAGCCCTGACGCTAATTTATATCGCTACTGCCCAAATTTTTAGCCGTCAGACGATTATCCCCTTGATCTGGATTCCCGCTGGAATTAGTCAAGCCGCCCTCTTGTTACTGGGGCGCAATCTGTGGCTGGGTGTGGCTTTGGGAGAGTTATCTAGGGCGATATTGATGGGAATTCCGGGAACGGTTGCGATCGCATCCTGTTTAGGCTGTACGCTACAAGCTTGGTTGGGTGTAACGTTGGTTGAATCCTGGGAGATGCATCCAGGGTTAAATCGTCGCCGGGATGTGGTCAAATTCCTGGTGGGTATGGTTCTATTATCCTCCCTGGTGAGTCCGACTCTTCGTCTGTTGGGTGAAGTTTTGGCGGGGAAATGGGGTGCAGGGGATTGGCTGCGATGGTGGTTGAGTCATGCGATGGGACTTTTAATTGTTACGCCTGTACTGCTGACTCAGGGTTATTCGATGATGCAGTCGGGGGATGAGGGGAATGAGGGAGATGGGGAAGATGGGGGAAATGGGGATGATAGGGAAGTTATGCAGTTTATTCAAAACTTGGGTAAGGGCGGGTTTAGGCACATCTGGCAAGTTGGAGTCTGGCTGATTGGATTGGGAATCGTGAGTGGGTTGGTGTTTGGTGTTTTCTCGATTCCAGCTAGTTCCTCAGTTATTGTAACAGGTGATAGCCTAACGGCTTCTAATCCGATCGGAGTCCAGTTTCATCACCAACTTGCTACTCAGTTAAGCGAGTTGTTATATCAGCCTTTTGTTCAACTTGACTTAAAGTATTTGCTATTTCCGTTTATTTTAGGGTCAGCCCTACAATGGGGTCAACGGATCACAACATTGGGGATTGGTGTAGTCGCGAGTATTGCTTTTTGGCAACAGGCTGAGAGGTTTGAGTCGTTTAATCGGATTATCGTTTCCCAAGATGTGTTTATCGCCATCTTCGCCATAACCGCCCTGATTGTCGCTGCTATTGTCAACGATCGCGCCACGGCTTATCAAGAATTATGCGATCGCGACACCCAGTCTCGTGATATCGTTGCCCATCTCGATCAACAGTTTCAGGAACGAACCGCCGCCCTGAAAGCCGCTAATCGCCAACTCTTAGCCGAAGTGGTGGAACAGAAGCAGATGGAGAAGGCGCTGCGAAAAAATGATCAACGTCTCGCCCTCTTGGTTCAACAAACGCCCCTGGCGGTGATTGAATGGAATACCGATGGGCATATTGTGGATTGGAATCCGGCGGCGGAAACCATTTTTGGCTATCGTCGAGACGAAGCCTTAGGTCATCCGTCTACCCTAATTGTACCTCCGGCTGTCCAAGCTCAAATTAAACAGATTAAAGCTAAACTGTGGTATGACAAACAAGTTGCTCGTTCCTGTAATCAAAATATCACTAAAGATGGCAGAACTATTATTTGTGAATGGTACAATACGCCTCTAATTGATAGCCAAGGGAATCTTATCGGTATTGCGTCCATGGCATTGGATATTACTCAGCGCCAGGAAACGCAAACGGCATTACGAGAGAGTGAGGAACGGTTTGCCCTTGCGATTCAAGCGAATGATAGCGGACTTTTTGATATTAATTTCAAGACCAATACCTACTATTATTCCCCCCAATTCCTGCATCTGATTGGTTATCCCGAAGATCGCGATACTCCCAGCTTTGATGAGTTGATGGCGCGGGTTCATCCAGAAGATCAGTCGATGGTGAAAATTAGCATCGATCAACTTTTCGTTAGTGAACTATCGCAATGGAAATTAGAGTTTCGCATGGTTCACTCCGATGGTTCAATCCCTTGGTTTTTATCGCGCGGATTGGTTCTGCGGGATGAAAATGGTAAGGTGACACGCATTGTCGGGACACATACGAATATCAGCGATCGCAAACAAGCAGAAGCCGCCTTACTAGAGAGAGAGGAACAATTCCGCCAACTGGCGGAAAATATTCGGGAAGTGTTCTTTTTAACCACACCCGATTTAAGCCGCATGTTTTATCTGAGTCCCGCTTATGAGGAAGTTTGGGGACGATCCCGCGAAAGTCTGTACGACCAGCCGATGACCTGGTTAGATAATATTCATCCTTATGATCGCGATCGCGTGGCGGAGGCGTTAGGGAAACAACTGCAAGGGGAACAAGACTTTGAACAAGAATACCGCATTTTACGTCCCGACGGGAGTGAATGCTGGGTTTGGGTGCGGACGTTTCGGGTGTTCAATGACAAGGGTAAAATGACCCGTATCGCTGGGATTGCTGAAGATATCACCGAACGCAAGCATTCCGAGGCTGAACTGCGCCGTCAAACCCTACAACGACAACTTTTTGCCGAAATTACGCTGAAGATTCGCCAATCCTTACAACTCGACGCCATCCTGCAAACGACAGTAACGGAAGTGCGCCGAATTTTGCAAGTGGATCGAGTGGTGATCTACCAACTCAACGCCGATGGTTCCGGGAGGATCATGACTGAAGCCGTGGTTCCCGGTTGGACGCCGATTCAAGGACAAGAAATTCATGATCCCTGTTTTCGGGAAGGCTACCTGGATCAATATCGCCAAGGGCGCATTCGCGCGATCGAGGATCTCTACCAAGCTGGCTTAGAACCCTGCCATATCGAACTTTTACAACCCTTTGGCGTGAGAGCGAATTTAGTCGTTCCCATTCTACAACGAGAGAACCTCTGGGGTCTATTAATTGCCCATCAATGTAGTGGTCCGCGACAGTGGGAAATGTTTGAAATTGAACTGTTGAGTCAACTCGCGGATCAGGTAGGAATTGCCCTCGCCCAGAGTCAACTGTTAGAAGAACAAACCCGAATTAGTCAACAATTAGCCGAAAAGAATTTACACCTGGAACAAGCCCGCCAAGAAGCCGAAACTGCCAATCATGCTAAAAGCGAATTCTTGGCGAATATGAGTCATGAACTCCGCACTCCCCTCAACGGTATTTTAGGCTATGTCCAAGTTCTCAAACGCGAACCTCATCCCACCGCCAAGCAGCAGCAGGGACTAAGTATTATTCAACAGTGTGGGGAACACCTGTTAACCCTACTCAACGATATTTTAGACTTGTCTAAAATTGAAGCCCGGAAAATGGAGTTATGTTTAAGCGAATTTCAGTTTCCCCATTTTCTGGAAGGCATTATCGAAATGGTTCGTATCCGGGCGGACGAAAAAGCCATTGCGTTTCACTATCAACCTCTCTCTCCTTTACCTAAAATTGTCCGGGGTGATGAAAAACGATTGCGACAAGTGCTAATTAATTTGTTAGGAAATGCGATTAAATTTACGGATCAGGGGAGTATCACATTTAAAGTGGGCTATACTTCAGCCCAAGAACCAGCGACAGAAGCATCTAGCACCATGCGCTTTCAAATTGAAGATACCGGAATTGGCATCGCGGCTGAACAATTAAACGATATATTTTTACCCTTCCATCAAATTGGCGATCGAAATCGCCAGGTGGAAGGAACAGGATTAGGATTAGCGATTAGTCAGCGATTAGTTCAACTCCTTGGCGGCGAACTGCATGTCGAAAGTCATGTTGGTCAAGGGAGTACCTTTTATGTTGATTTAGAGTTACCCGCCGTCTCTCCGGATCAAGCAACGGATGTGGTGGAAGATCGAATTATTATTGGGTTTCGCGGTTATCCGCGCAAAATTTTGATTGCTGATGATCAATGGCAAAATCGTTCAATTTTAGTCAACTTGTTGTTACCCTTAGGATTTGAGGTACTCGAAGCGATCAATGGTGAAGACTGTCTCCAGCAAGCGCAACAAGAACACCCTGACGCAATTTTAATGGATTTGATCATGCCAAAACTCGATGGATTAGAAGCGACTCAACGGATACGAGAAATTCCATCGTTACGGGATACCATTGTGTTGGCGATTTCAGCTAGCGTTTTTGGTGAAAAACAACAGCAATCTCTCGCCGCAGGTTGTGATGATTTTATTGGACAACCTATACAAGCTAAAACTCTCTTTGCTACTCTGCAAAAGCATCTCGATTTAGAGTGGATTTATGAATCCGACGATGCACCTAGTAGTGCTTACCCTTCAGAAAGATTACCTGATCAAAATGCCGAGGTTTCGATTACTGCCTCAAAGATTGTTGCACCGCCCCAAAAGGAAATGAATGTTCTTTATGAATTAGCGATGATGGGTGATATTAAAGGGATTAGTGAGCAAGCCGATAAACTTGAACAACTTAATTCGCGATGGGTTCTATTTGCCAAGAAACTGCGCCGTTTAGCCAATGGTTTTCAGGAAAAACAAATTCTAGAATTTGTGAAAAAATACATGAACGATAGAGGGGATTAAAATTGTTTAATTTAGTTTGGTTTGTAGGGGCGGGTTTTACTACTATCGTGTTTTTCTTCACCCAGATGTAATTAAACCCGCCCCAACTGAATGCATAACGAAGGACAAATGACGTAGCTTGCTTCTCGCGACAGCGAGTATGACAAATGACAAATGACGAAGGACAAATGACTAATGACGATTAACAAATTACGAATAAAAAATGACGAATGACAAAGAAACAATTCTCATTGTTGATGATAATCTCACCAACTCAGAAGTGCTGTTAGATTTTGTGAGTGAGGCAGGGTTTCAGGTTATTGTGGCAAGGGATGGTGACAGTGCAATCAAAAAAGCTGAAGTTGAGCATCCCGATATCATTTTGCTGGATGTGATTATGCCAGGAATTGATGGCTTTGAAACCTGTCGGCGTCTGAAAGCTAATCCGGCTACCCACGATATCCCAGTAATTTTTCTTACCGCCCTGTCTCAAACGGCGGTTATCATCAAAGGATTTGAATTAGGCGCAGTTGATTATATTATTAAGCCCACCCAACAGGAAATCGTGTTAGCACGGGTGAATACTCATCTGACGATTCAAAAGCTACGCCAAAATCTGCAAGTCCAAAATCAGCAACTCCAACAGGAGATTCAGCAGCGTCAGGAGGCTGAGGCAAAACTGCAAAAAGCGAATGCTCAACTGAAGCGTTTAGCCACGTTAGATAGTTTAACTCAGGTGGCGAATCGGCATCGATTTGATGAATATTTTAACCAAGTGTGGCGGATTTCGCGACGAGAACAATGGGTGTTGTCGTTGCTTTTATGTGATGTGGATTATTTTAAACTTTACAATGATACTAAGGGGCATCAAGCTGGGGATGAATGTTTGTATAAGGTGGCGCAAGCGATGAAACAGGTGGTAAAGCGTCCCGCCGATTTAGTCGCCCGTTATGGAGGAGAAGAATTTGCGGTGATTCTACCGAATACTCCAGCCCAAGGCGCGTTACAAGTGGGCAAATTTATTCAGTCGAAGCTGACTCAGTTAGGTTTGACGCATCCGCGATCGCCGATAAAAAATTCTGTCACCTTAAGTGTGGGGGTATCTAGCACGGTTCCTTGTCATCAAACCTCTCCGGAAGCACTAATAGCGGCGGCGGATCAAGCATTGTATCAGGCAAAAGAAACGGGACGCGATTGCGCGATTTTTTTGCCACTGGACGATCCTCACTCTCAGAGTGTATGCTCTATACCTTCACCCTCTCGTTCCTCACCCCAGTGATTGGCTGGGGAAGCTATGTAGAGACGTGCCATGGCACGTCTGGGAGTAGAGGAATAGGACAATAGTTAATCTTCTAACAGGAGACAATAAAATAGCTGCGATCGCCAAGTAAACGTAACAGATTGGCAACAATACCCATATATCTGCTCTGGCTTGATTTTGAGGTTGGTGTATCTTCCATGTCAGGCTTATCTTAGTAGGGGGTTTGGGGGAGTTGTAAGACCCACGCTGTAGTTTTAATTCAGCGTTGGGATACACAACTCCCCCAAGTTAATTTTACGGGATTCAATCTCTCTAAAATTAACATTTAATAGTACACCACTAGCTAATAAAATGTTATATAATGGGGGGATGCTGACATTTAACTATAGCTACCGAATCTATCCAGATGCCGCTCAAGAACAACGGTTGATTGAGTGGATGGAAATTTGCCGACGTGCCTACAACTATGCACTAGGGGAGATAAAGGATTGGTGCAATAGTCGCAAATGTTTGATTGATAGATGTTCTCTAGAGAAAGAGTACATCATTCCAGCCGATGCTAAGTTTCCTGGCGAGGTTCAACAGCTTAACAACTTGCCTAAAGCTAAGAAGGAATTCCCCAAGTTAAAAGAGGTTCCCTCCCAAGTCCTTCAGCAAGCGATTAAGCAATTGCATAGAGCCTGGGATTACTTTAAGTCTCGTGGGTTTGGCTTTCCCCGATTTAAAAAGGTGGGACAGTTTAAATCGCTACTGTTTCCTCAGTTTAAGGAAAACCCTGTAACCGATTTGCATATTAAGCTACCCAAACTTGGGGCAATTCCTATCAACCTGCACCGACCCATTCCATCTGGGTTCACGGTTAAGCAAGTACGAATCATTCGGAAAGCCGACCGATGGTATGCATCTATCAATATTCAGTGTACTGTCAGTGTCCCCGATCCAAAACCTCATGGACACCCAATTGGGGTAGACATAGGGCTAGAGAAGTTTTTGGCGACCAGCGATGGAGTTGTTATCAAGCCGCCTAATTTTTTTAAGAAGCTGCAAAGCAAGCTGAAATTGCTGCAACGCAGGCGTAAGCGAAAACAGAAGCGGTCAAAAAACTATGAGAAGCAACGACTCAAGGTTGCCCGACTTCACCACCACATTGATAACATCAGGAAAGACTTTCACTTCAAGCAAGCTCACGCCCTTTGCGATGCTGGCGATATGGTTTTCATGGAAGATTTGGACTATAGAGTTAGCGCCAAAGGGATGTTGGGTAAGCAGATGCTTGATGCAGGGTTTGGTCAATTTCGTACCATCACCCAATATGTGTGTTGGAAGCGAGGAAAGTTTTTTGCTGTTGTTGATGCCAGAGGCACTTCTCAGGAGTGTCCTGAATGTAAAGGTGAAGTCAAAAAAGACCTGAGCGTCCGGGTACATGATTGCCCTCACTGTGGCTACAAAACTGATAGGGATGTAGCCAGTGGTCAGGTAATCAGAAACCGAGGAATAGAGCAAATTAGTACCGCAGGACTTGCGGGAAAGGAAACTGCCTGTGCAGCCGATCTACCGGGGGTTGGTGAAAACCAAAACCAATCTAGGCAAGTGGCGCAACCCCGAAAGGGAGTAACCAGGAAATCTTCAAAGTGATTTGAGGAAGCCTACACCATAATCTTTGATTTGGTGTAGGAGGATGTCACCATCTATTGTTTACCGTTCATGGCAATTTCATCAGGTAATGAACCCTGAACGATGAACTATGAACTATGAACCAAACTACGTCAGCCCCGATGAATGATGAACATTCTAATCAAGGCGTCATCGTTATTGTCGATGATACTCCTCATAATCTCGGTGTCCTCTTTGACTTTTTAACCGATTCTGGCTTCAAAGTTTTGGTGGCGCAGGATGGGCAAAGCGCTCTGCAAAAAGTCGAGTATGCCAAACCCGATCTCATCTTACTGGATGTGATGATGCCAGGGATTGATGGCTTTGAAACCTGTCGTCGCCTAAAAGCGAATCCAGCCACACGGGATATCCCGGTACTGTTTCTCAGTGCGCTGTCTGATGCGGTGGATAAAGTCAAAGGATTGAATCTGGGAGCCGTAGATTTCATCACTAAACCCGTACAGCAGGAAGAAGTTAAAGCCAGAGTGACAACCCATCTGGCGCTCCGGAACCTGCAAAAGCGGCTAGAGGAGCAAAATCTGCAACTCCAAGCCGAAATTCAAGAACGACAACGAGCAGAAGCTTCCCTGCGTCAAGCGGAAGAGAAATATCGCAGTATCTTTGAACGAGCTACCGAGGGCATTTTCCAAGCCACGCCTGAGGGACGCTATATCACCGCGAATCCAGCCCTAGCTAAAATTTTAGCCTATACCTCCCCCGAAGACCTCATGGAACAGGTGAGGAATATTGGCGAACAATTGTATGTTGAACCCACACGCCAGGAAGAGTTAGCCGCTTTAATACAGCGCTACAATACCTTATCCGACTTTCAGTCTCAGGTTTATCGTAAAGATGGCAGCATTATTTGGATTGTGGAAAATATCGATACGGTTAAAGATGAAGCGGGTAAACTCCTCTACTACGAAGGAACAGTATCGGATATTACCGAACAAAAACAAGCTGAAGTTGCCCTGACTCGCGCCCGTAAACGCGCCGAACTCTTACTGTTAAATATCTTACCTCAACCTGTAGCAGAGATGTTGAAGCGGGGTCAACGCACGATCGCGGAGAGTTTTAAAGGGGTGACGATTATGTTTGCCGATCTGGTAAATTTTACCAAGTTTTCTACCCAAACCTCACCGACTCAACTGGTTGAACTGCTGAATCAGATTTTCTCCAAATTTGACCGACTCGTCGAGGAACATGGCGTAGAAAAAATTAAAACCATTGGCGATGCGTATATGGTAGCGGCGGGACTCCCTCGGCGGCGTCTGGATCATGCTCAGGCGATCGCGCAGATGGCGTTAGAGATGCAGCGAGCCATTGATGAATTTAATCACGAAACCGGAGAAAATTTTCGCCTCAGGATTGGAATCAATAGTGGGCCTGTCGTCGCGGGTGTGATTGGCATTAAAAAGTTTAGCTACGATTTGTGGGGTGACACGGTGAATACGGCTAGCCGCATGGAGTCTCATGGCTTACCAGGTCGCATTCAGGTAACACAGGCGACCTATGAATTGCTCAAAGAGGAATACGAGTTTGAGGAACGCGGTGTGATTCAGATTAAAGGTAAGGGAGAAATGACAACCTATTGGCTGCGGGGTAAAAAAATTCAGTAGACCGAAACATTTTCGGTTAAGTTCGTTCCGGGAGCGGAGAAGCCGTGATCTAAACTTCTATATTTAGTGTTGAAATGATTAATATCAAAACTGAAAACACTAGATATAGGATACGCCTAACTTAAATCTTAGACTGAACCCGCAAGCTGGGCGAAAAAAATCCGGCGTTGGAGAATGACAAATCCGCGATCGCGCTGATGTTTAGCTTTGATAAGTGATCATGAAAATATGACCCAGCCTCATCAACCTGTGTTACTATCTGGAATAATATTCACTTTATTTCGATCTCCTAATGAGCAAGGTTCTGGTGTTAAACGCCTCCTACGAACCGCTCAATGTCACCAATTGGCGACGAGCGGTTGTTTTGATGCTCAAAGGCAAAGCGGAACAGATTGAACACAACGGCAAATATGTCTATCCAGAGTTACCGCTTCCCACCGTTATTCGCTTGCGCCATTACGTTCGGGTTCCTTACAAAGAAATTCCCTTAACCCGCCGCAATATCCTCTATCGTGATAGTCATTCTTGTCAATACTGCGGATACACGGGTGATGATTTAACCCTCGATCATGTGATTCCCCGTTCTCGACATGGGGGAGATTCTTGGGAAAACATTGTCACCGCCTGTGTACGGTGTAATGTCAAAAAAGGCAACCGAACCCCTAAGGAAGCCAACATGATATTACGACATCAACCCCGCAGACCCTATAGCAGTTTGCACTTTGAGGTGGCTAAACAGGTTAAAGGCGGAGTCCATCAGGAATGGCGAAAGTATGTGATTGGTGTTTAAGATCCCTGAAAAAATTTAATTTCAGATATTGGGCTATAAGGTATAAGAGTGGGTTCCAATGCCCATTCAATCACCAGCCCCTATTCCAGGGGCGATTGGTGTAAAACTATGATGGCTGAATATCTTGTCCGCGATGGAATCCAACTCACTTAAATCTGTCAATAATAACGCTCTCCCCCCTAAAGCATCACCTTCTGATGGGAGTGCGGCGGCTTCACACCAACAAAAAACTTCCCAAAAAAATCCCAAGAACCGCAGTAACAATACCGGTGAACGTCGGCAGCGTTTTGATGCATCCCAAGCTAAAATAGGAGAACTGCAACAGGTTTTAGATCGTCACAGTTCAGAACGCCAGCTTATTGTCATTCAAGATTTCCCTGATCCTGATGCTCTATCGAGTGCTTGGGCTTACCAGTTAATTGCTCAACAGTACAATATTCAATGTGACATTGTATATGCAGGAACTTTGTCTCATCAGGAAAACATTGCCTTGGTCAAGTTGACCAACTTACCTGCTAAGCGCTGGGGAATTCAGACATTGAAGGATCGGGATTTCTCCGTGTATCAAGGTTGTGTGCTGGTGGATAATCAGGGAACCACAACCCAATTAATGCCCTTTGTCAAACAAGCAGGTGTCCCCATTGTCGTCCTGATTGACCATCACAACCCTCAGGATAATCTGGAGGCAGAATTTACCGATTTGCGACCTCAGACAAGGGCGACTGCTACGATCCTCAGCCAATACCTACAAACCGGGTTACTCAAGCTTGATAGTAGCATTAGTACCCATGTTAAGTGTGCTACAGCACTAATGCACGGTCTACGTGCCGATACTGATCGCTTGATGCGGGCGACGGAAGAGGATTTCCTAGCGGCGGCGTATTTGAGCCGTTTTTATGACGTACAGTTACTTAATGCTGTCCTGCAAACCGCGCGATCGCGACGAGTCATGGATGTGATCGAGCGATCGCTGAAAAACCGCATTGTCCAGAATAATTTCTCGATGGCGGGGGTAGGCTATTTACGGTACGATGACCGGGATGCAATTCCCCAAGCCGCTGACTTTTTGGTGACTGAAGAAAATGTCCATACGGCTGTCGTATACGGGATTGTTCACAACGAAGACGAAGAAGTCGAAGTCGTGATTGGTTCCTTGAGAACCAGTAAAATTACCCTTGATCCCGACGAATTTATTAAGGAAGCCTTTGGTCAAGACAATCAGGGACGATTCTTCGGTGGTGGACGCATGACCGCCGGGGGGTTTGAAATCCCCATTGGCTTCTTAGGTGGCTTTAATGACAATACCGAATACACCAAGCTCAAATGGGAAGTCTTTGATATTCAAATCAAGCAAAAACTCTGGCGCTTAGTTAATCCCAAAGATAATGTGATTCATGCCGATTAAACGAGTGTGGCTTCCTATATTACAGGCTCCACATCCACATTTATTCATGCGATTATGAAAGCATTATCCAATCCAGAGTTAATATGAAGCTAAAGCAGATCAGTCCTTCAGACACCGTGGCTCCTGGCTACGTTGCTGTGGTTGAATTTGGCACTCCCAAAGCCCATATCGTTGAAAAATGCAGGACATAGAAACTCTTCACCGAGAAGCAATGGAATTGGTAAACCAGGCGGTTTTAGCCCGTCAACGGGGCGATGCTAAGGCAATGCGAGAGTTTTATCGAGCCGCCTTTGCCAAAGAACGGGCAGCGGCTGATTTAGTTGCCAATAAACTTGACCTAGAACCCACCCGCTCTGTTTTACATCGCAGTGCCGCCGTTCTTGCGTTAGAGTGTGGTGAACTCCAAGAAGCTGAACGACTGATTGGACGGGCGCTAGCTGGCAATCCACCCGATGATATTGTTACGGCAGCAGCTAAGTGGGCTTGTGATACAGCCTCAGCAATGGTCAATGTCGTTCTCGATAGAATTCCTCCATCATTTAGCCAAGATAATGAACAAATAAATTTATACGAATCTAGGTTTCAGCCGATTGAAGCACAAGAGCAGCATATTTTAGATGAAGATCGCCGTAGTCGAGAAGCTGCTGTTGCTCAAGCCAATAAAATTTGGACACATCTACAGGAAACATACGGAGAGTTTCCTGATTCCGTTGAATTGCTGCACCGGGATCGGTAAAGGTAGCGGTGAAAAAGGTTGTAATTGATAGCAGTGTAGCAATCAAATGGTATGTCCCCCAGCCATACTCCTCACAAGCTATTCAAATTCTTAATGATTATCAAGCCGGAACGATTGCCCTACTTGCACCAGATTTAATCTATGCTGAAGTCGGAAACATCACCTGGAAACTGTATCGGTTTCAAGGGTTATCTGCATCTGATGCACAGACTATTATTGATGCATTCCAATTGGTAAAATTTAATATAGTTCCAGCCGCTTCACTGTTGAAGGATGCTTATCAATTCGCTGTAACCTATCAACGAAGTGTATACGATAGTTTGTATATCGCTTTGAGTCTTCGACAGCAGTGTCAATTCGTAACGGCTGATCAGAAACTTGTTAACGCTGTCAGCGCCACTCATCCAAATGTTATTTCCATTGGGAATTGGTCTTAAGCCTGCCACGATTCAATGCTATTACCGCCAATTATAGTGTTTCCCAGTCTATTGAATCCTGTGGCAAGGGCGCAAACTTTACGCCCCTACAGTTAGGTGTACCACATCAGCTGGGGAACAGCGATAAAATAAAATCTTGATTGTATTCCTGGAGAACCCTACAATCTTAATTTTCAGGAAAAAATAAAAAACGGATGGCAATAAAACTTTACTTGATCCGTCATGGTATCGCTGCCGATCGCGAAGACTATGCCAACGATGAAGATCGTCCCCTGACGAGCAAAGGGCGTAAGAGAACCACCAAAGTCGCCAAGCAACTGCGCGATCGCGGTTTGCAGTTTGACCACATATTAACCAGTCCCTTAGTCCGAGCGCGAGAAACCGCCGCGATTCTGCAAGACGTAGGTTTAGGTGAGCAACTCGACGAATTTCCCAGCCTTGCGCCTGATGGGGATATTCATACCTGGGTTAACTGGCTACAGGAATGGCGTCAAAATCGAAACGGTACAGGCTGTTTGGCGTTAGTCGGTCATCAACCAGATTTAGGCAATTGGGCAGAATTATTGGTCTGGGGAGAAGCACAGGAAAAACTCGTCCTCAAGAAAGCGGGCGTGATTGGGTTAAACCTGAAAGAAACAGGAGTTCCCCTGGGACACAGTGAGCTATTTTTGCTAACCTCTCCAAAATGGCTAATCTAAGCGATCCTTAAGATTTTTTGTAACACACACTACTAATTTCCCAGTTTCTGGTAAGTTAGCCTGAGAACACTTCACATATCTCTACTCCGGAAACGGAAGCGCCCTTCACCGGGCAACTAAGCAACCCATATCGTACAGGTTAAAAGCACGAGTCTATGACTGTCTGCGAGTATAAACCAGGTTTAGAAGGCATTCCCGCCGCCCAATCCAGTATCAGCTATGTTGATGGAAAACAGGGAATATTAGAGTATCGCGGTATTCGGATTGAAGAACTTGCTACAAAAAGCACGTTCCTAGAAACCGCCTATCTTCTGATTTGGGGTGAGCTACCAACCAAGGAGGAGCTAGAAGCATTTAAGACGGAAATTCTTTACCATCGACGGATTAAATATCGGATTCGGGACATGATGAAATGTTTCCCGGAAACCGGACATCCGATGGATGCATTGCAAGCGTCCGCAGCAGCGCTGGGTCTGTTTTACTCAAAACGCGCTCTGCCAAATCCCAATTATATCCGGGAAGCGGTTGTGCGCCTGTTGGCGAAAATCCCGACAATGGTAGCTGCATTTAAGCTGATGCGGAAGGGGAATGACCCAGTAAAGCCAAACGATGATTTAGACTATTCGGCTAATTTTCTTTATATGCTCACTGAGCAAGAACCCGATCCCCTAGAGGCTCACGTCTTTGATGTTTGTTTAACCCTCCATGCGGAACATACGATCAATGCGTCTACGTTCTCAGCCATGGTGACAGCTTCGACGCTGACTGACCCCTATGCGGTAATTGCATCCGCCGTCGGTACCCTCGCTGGTCCTTTGCATGGGGGGGCGAATGAAGAAGTGATTTCGATGCTCGAAGAAATTGGTTCGGTGGAAAATGTCCGTCCCTATCTAGAAGATTGCTTACAGCGCAAGGCAAAAATCATGGGATTTGGTCACCGCGTCTATAAGGTTAAAGATCCACGCGCCACGATTCTCCAGCATTTAGCCGAACAATTATTTGAGAAGTTTGGTTCTGATAAATACTACGAAATTGCCCTGGAGTTAGAACAGGCGGTTGAAGAAAAACTGGGACATAAAGGGATTTACGCGAATGTAGATTTCTATTCCGGTTTGGTTTATCGGAAACTTGGTATTCCCACCGACTTGTTTACTCCCATATTCGCGATCGCGCGGGTAGCGGGTTGGCTGGCGCACTGGAAGGAACAACTAGGAGAAAATCGGATTTTCCGACCCACCCAGATTTATACTGGTGATCACGACGTCACTTATGTTCCCATCCAGGAACGGACATCACAAATCCCCTTAGTGTAAAACAGGTCGATCGCTTCTCCCAACAAATCCCCTTAGTGTAAAACAGGTCGATCGCTTCTCCCAAAAACTACAGTGAAAGGAGGAGCGATCAGTCGTTACTAGCGATGATTTGGTGGAGACAGTAAACGGAAGAGGATGATATCTTTCACTCCCAGATAAATAACCAGGAAATTCAATAAAACATAGCTAAACTGCAATATAGGGTCAAGTCGCCATCCTTGGAAAATAAGAATAAAACCAGTCACAAACAAAATGAAAGGGGCAATGATTGCTTGGATGATATAAAGAACTATTCCCGTAACCCCGATATCTCTTCTCCTCGCGATGGGTAGAGCAATAGACAGAGCTAAGTAGGCTATAGATAAAAATATGTCCAGAAATCCTAAAAGTGTTGCAGAGTTCAAACCGAAATTAACCATAATTCACTATTGATCCATCGCTGTATTTTTCTGAGCATAGTTGAGATTCTCCTGATACTCGACAACCTTTTGCTGGGCAAGGCTATGTTGAGGATGGGAAGGGGGTACAGTCTTCATCAGTGCAATCGCGTCTTGCCAATGATTCACTACAATGTCCCATTCTTCTGGGGTTTGTGCCGATTGAGTCAATGTCGCCGCACGCATCGCTTGATTCACCGCGTTCTGAAAGGGTTCAGGTTGAGAAGATAGGGTGGGCGAAGGCGAACTCGGTGAGGATAAAATACTGGGTTGAGTTTGACCCACTGCAGAGGAGAGAGACGGATCAGGGGAGTTCTCTAAGGGTTCTATGTCAGACAATTCTATTTCCTTGACGCTGAAGGATATTGACTCGGCTTGTACAGGTATAATCGATTTTCCGAGGGGCAATGATAAATAAGCATAAATACTGATCGCCCCTAACGGAATCAAAGCTAGGAGCATCAAGGGTTTTGTCCCCCATTGAGCCAATACTTTGAAAACATTAGTTTTGGGTTTCAAGGGTTCGATCTCATCGCGCAAATCGATGACTTCCATCCAAGAGGGGGCGGGTTGTCCAACCTGTTTACCATACATTTGCACAGAGGCGATCGATGGGACTCGTAAGTGTGCCATCAGTTTGCGGACAATTGTCACCGATAACTTCTGGTCAGGGACTTGAACCGCTTTCAGGAGTACCAACAGGCAATTCCCTTTGAGTGCGGCTTGGGCAGTAATGTTGCGATCTTGTAGTACATAATTCATCACCGAGAGAATTGCTGCATCGTTACCCTGTTTCGCTAATTCCAGAAGATTTGTTTGGGTCATAGTCATCCCTTGGAGTGAAATGCTAAAAATTTAAGTTTTTCTATATTTTCTTCTAAGATGCCTTGTTTGCCCCGATTGAGCAAGGGGAAGACTGTAGAGACTTAGTTGGCTATGTATTGACGCAGTAGGAGAAGCAATCATCAAAAATAATGATGAAGATCATAGAAGGCGATCGCATAAAAGTTGCCTGTTGTCACCGCCACACTCGCCTGAGATGGAGAACAAATCCAGGGAGTACACCCTCAGCCGACACCTCAGGTTCCCGCCTCACCCCGAATGCATCGGGGGAACGGTTGGTGTCATTGGGTAGTTTAAACCCTGTTGAGGAGTCAAAGGCTTCTCCTAAGTCTTCGTGCTGAAGGGGTGACAAGCAGCTCAAAAGCTTGACACCCCTTCAGTTTAAGCCTTTTGGCTATTTTAGTACATTTGAACGAGGGAACTTCCGCTTCAAAATGCCCAGTCTCTAGGAAATTCGCCAGATTCTTTATTCGGTAAATCAAAACATTGAGTTGGCGTACTAGCAAGCTGACTTACTGCTTGATAAGCCCAATCGGTGGGATACACATCTGAAAAGGCTGAAGCAAATTCACCAGGGGGGCATGTAGCAACAGGATGAGAGATTGGAGGGTATGGCGCAAAAAATCCTGGATCGACAATATCAATTGAAGTGGTAGCGTTCACATGAGGAGGTTGTGTTTTCACTGGGGTGTCAGCAGAAGTAGCGATGGTTACTACCGATACAGCCAGAAGATCGAGCATAGTTGACTTAGCCTCATAGTGTGATGGTCTTACTGACCTGAGAACGAGGAATCTGTTCCGTATTACCTACACTCGCTTGACAGATAAACACCGTATCTTCGCTACCTTTACCCCTACTTAGGGTTGGCGAATAACACTACACTGTTCGGGGGTGACGTACACTGCGATCGCACGGGGCAGTTCAAGAGATAGGGTTTCCATTTCGCTGGGGGATTGTACCATCGTTGCTTCGCGATCGGGGTTCAGTAAGGATCTAATTCAATTGTCATCGCCTATTCGCTGCAATCAACTTAAATTCTCGCTTGTCTTGGCTAAGGGGATCACGTCGAACGATATACTAGGCAGTGAGGCTGTCAAAAAAACTTCACAAATCAAACCGATAGCATAATTTGATACGGTAAGTGTCAAATTACCTCAGTAAATATCACGTAGCTGCCAAGATGAACGCAGGAATTGACCTTCAAGGAAGTTTTATTGAATCGCTTAAAGATTTTGGCATCCCCAGTGGTGCTGCCAAGGCGATGTGGATGCCCCTGCCGATGTTCCTGATGATTATCGGTGCCACCGTGGGTGTCCTTGTCATAGTCTGGCTGGAACGAAAAATTTCTGCTGCGGCTCAACAGCGGATTGGTCCGGAATATGCTGGACCTCTGGGTGTTCTGCAAGCCGTCGCCGATGGTCTCAAGTTGGTGTTTAAGGAAGATATCGTCCCTGCCAAAGCAGATCGATGGCTATTTACTCTCGGACCCATACTCGTCGTCATCCCCGTCTTTTTGTCGTACCTGATTGTCCCCTTTGGACAGAACCTGATTATTACTAACGTAGGACTGGGGATATTTCTCTGGATTGCCCTGTCGAGTATTCAGCCTATTGGTTTGCTGATGTCAGGGTATGCCTCCAATAACAAGTATTCCCTACTTGGGGGGTTAAGAGCAGCTGCCCAGTCGATTAGTTACGAAATTCCCCTGGCGCTGGCGGTATTGGCAGTGGTGATGATGTCCAATAGCCTAAGTACCATCGATATTGTGGAACAGCAATCTGGGTATGGCATTTTAGGCTGGAATATTTGGCGTCAACCCGTTGGCTTTTTGATTTTTTGGATTGCCGCATTAGCCGAATGTGAACGACTTCCCTTTGACCTACCCGAAGCTGAGGAGGAATTGGTTGCTGGCTATCAAACCGAATATGCCGGCATGAAATTTGGTTTGTTTTATATCGGATCTTACGTTAACCTAATCCTTTCTGCCATATTAGTAGCGGTGCTGTACTTAGGCGGCTGGGAATTCCCGATTCCCCTTGACCGATTAGCCACTTGGTTAGGTGTAAGTGAAACCAGTTCCTGGTTACAGGTAATTACCGCTTCTCTGGGAATTACCATGACCTTACTCAAAGCTTACTTTCTCCTCTTTATTGCGGTTTTGCTGCGCTGGACAGTTCCCCGTGTACGGATTGACCAACTCCTAAATTTGGGCTGGAAGTTCCTTTTACCGATTGGATTAGTGAACCTGTTGCTAACTGCTGCTCTTAAACTCACCTTTCCCGTGGCATTCGGGGGTTGATTGTTGATGGGTCATTGTTCATTGTTCATTGTTCATTGGTCATAGTTAAAAACAAATAACATAGCTGGTTTCTTTTCGGAAGCGAGTATGACGAAGGACAAATGACAAAGGACAAATGACAAAGGACGAATGACAAAGGACGAATAAAAAATTATGCTCAAGTTCCTCAAACAAGTTGGCGATTACGCCAAAGAAACCGCTCAAGCTGCCCGTTATATTGGTCAAGGTTTATCTGTAACCTTTGACCACATGCAGCGCCGTCCCGTTACTGTGCAGTATCCGTATGAGAAACTGATTCCTTCTGAACGGTATCGGGGTCGGATTCACTTTGAATTTGATAAGTGTATTTCTTGCGAAGTCTGTGTGCGAGTTTGCCCGATTAATCTGCCCGTGGTAGATTACGAGTTCGATAAAGCGAGTAAGAAAAAGAATCTCAAGCACTATAGTATTGACTTCGGGGTTTGTATTTTCTGCGCGAACTGTATTGAATACTGTCCCACCAACTGTCTGTCGGCGACAGAAGAGTATGAAATGTCTACCTACGATCGCCACGAACTCAACTATGATAATGTGGCGATGGGACGCCTGCCGTACAAAGTGACGCAAGACCCGATGGTTACGCCATTACGGGAATTGGCTTACCTACCCAAAGGAGTCACAGATCCCCACGATTTACCGCCAGGTTCTCGACGTGCTGGTTTGCGTCCGGAAGAAATTGTCGAGCAAATGGAACCGACTGAAGCAGAAAAAGAAGAAGAAACAGCGAAGAATGCTTAAAGCTGATCCCACGGAGTCTTTTTCCGTGGGATTAATGTGTCATTTTAACTAGAGTGCAAGGAGTGAAGGTACAGTGGATCTAGCCCAAGGGGTTCAGTTTGTTTCATTTGTAATTTTGTCGGTGATGATGATTGGGTCAGCCTTAGGCGTTGTCCTACTCAATAACATCGTTTATTCAGCATTTTTACTCGGTGGTGTCTTCATTAGTATGGCGGGGTTTTACCTGTTGCTCAATGCTGATTTTGTCGCCGCCGCGCAAATCTTGGTTTATGTGGGTGCGGTGAATGTGCTAATTTTGTTTGCCATTATGTTGGTGAACAAGCGAGAAGATTTTAAACCGATCACGAATCGTTGGATTCGTCAAGGTGCAACCGCGCTGGTTTGTCTTGGCTTATTTGCCTTGCTGGGGACGATGATATTAGCGACACCTTGGTCAATCTATTCAGGTACGGCGGTTCTCGGTGAAGGGTCAGTGGTGGAGATTGGTAAGCATTTCTTCAGTGATTTTTTACTACCCTTTGAACTCGCCTCGGTACTGTTGTTGATGGCGATGGTGGGTGCGATTATTTTGGCACGTCGCGATTTTATTCCAGAGAGTTTGGTGCCTCGCGATACATCAGAAACCGAATTTTCCACCTTACCCGAACGTCAGCGTCAGTTGGCATCTGTAGGCGGAGAGTCTCAAAAAAGCACCCGATAAAACCTATTGTGCTAGAGGCGGGAATAGGGGCAAGTGTAGGGGCGAGTGTAGGGGCGGGTTTAGCTTTTCAATAGACTTTGTGACTGATAAGTGAGCAACAAAACCCGCCCGACTGGGTTACCGATAACTGAGCAACAAAACCCGCCCAACTGTCAAACATCAAACATTAAACGTCAATTCATGGAACTCCAACTTCAATATTTTTTACTTCTAGCTGCGGCTCTGTTTTGCCTTGGTATCTATGGCTTGATTACCAGCCGCAATGCTGTGCGCGTGTTAATGTCCATTGAACTGCTGTTGAATGCGGTCAATTTGAATTTAATGGGGTTTTCTAATTTTATTGACCCTGTAGGAATTAAAGGTCAGGTGTTTACCGTGTTTGTGATTACGGTAGCGGCGGCTGAAGCGGCGGTTGGCTTGGCAATTGTGCTTTCGATTTATCGCAATCGCGACACGATTGATATGGAGCAGTTTAATTTGCTCAAGTGGTAAGCTTTAGCCTGAAGTTTAGCCTAGAACTAAAGTTCTGGCTCAAAGCTGAAACCCGTTTAAACGGGTTCAAGCCGGGGAAGCCGGGAAAGTCGGGGGGAGAAAAAATTAGGGTCTGCTGAATAAGTTTTGTGGTGGGGTTAGAGAGCAGGGGAAGCAGAGGAAGCAGAGGGAGCAGAGGGAGCAATGGTACATTTTCCGTGATTCTATCGCCATAGTTTTCAACACCGAGCGTGTTACTGGTAAGTCGAGGTAAGCGATGTCCTGAGCGTGTCGAAGGGTCGAGGTGTTGATAGATAGTCTCAAATTTCCTTGAAGATGAACAACTTTCTCTATGGCTCCAAGTGTTGATAGCTAAGGGTTTGGGCTTTCTACAGCAAGCCCCAATTAAATTTAGAGCTGATCCGAAAAGTATGGCGTAGTAGCTTGGCAAGGTTAAAACAGTGGTCAAGTATTTTCAAGGAACCCTTATGAGAGTAGCGATCCAGGAAAATTTTACCCACAACTTTAAGCTTGCCAGCCTATTGCCCACCACCTTTAAATCAGTACCATTGGACTTAAACTAAATGGCGCTGACTCGCATAACCTGGAAATAAATGAATTAACTCTTTGAACCCGTTTCAACGGGTTTCAGCTTTTAGCCCCAACTTTAGTTGAGGGCTTAAGTTAGCGACATTCTCCCCTCAAACCTATACTGTTTATAGTCAATTATCCTCCCCTGGTTTAACTACCTTTCTCACAACGCCAAATTTTAATCGTCTTATCCATACCTCCACTCACAAGTGTCTCACCATCGGGGCTGAAGGCAACAGCATAAACTTCCCAAGTATGCCCATTCAAAGTAGCCAGAGTTTGCCTATCATACAGTTGCCAAATCTTAATCATTTTATCCATACTACCACTGGCTAACGTGTAACCATCGGGACTAAAAGCTAATGTCCGTACTCGTTGAGTATGACCCCTGAGAGTACCGAGTTCCCGTCTTTCCCCTACCTGCCATAATGTAATTGTGCCATCGCTTTTTCCGGTAGCCAGGAGTTGCCCATCGGGGCTAAAGGCGACGGAATAGAAAAAGCCGAAACGTAACTGGCTATGACCAAAACTATCCTGTTCTTCCCCTGTACTGATTTGCCATAATTTCACTGTTCCATCCCCGCTAACACTGGCAATACTTTCTCCATCAGGACTGATGGCAATATCATTAATATAGGAGGTATGTCCTGTAAGCGTTTGTAATTCCCTACCCTGTTGGATATGCCATAACTTAATCGTGCCATCATTGCTACCACTGGTTAATATCTCTCCATCGGGACTAATGGCGAGGGAACTAATCCATTTTTTATGACCCGTGAGGGTTAAAATAAGTTGTCCATTCTCTACCTGCCAAAGTTTAATTGTTTGGTCATAACTTCCTGTAGCTAAATATTGACTATCAGGAGTGAAGGCGACAGCACAGACTCGTTCAAGATGACCATTTAGAGTATGATACTCTTGTCCTTCGGGTAACTGCCATAACATAGCCGTGGCGTCTGCACTACCACTAGCCAAAATTAAGCCATTAGGACTAATCGCTACCGCTTCCACCGAACCCCAATGTCCATCGAGAGTTTGAACAACTTGCCAGTTAGTTATGGGAGGATTAGAGGGAGGCTGGAGGATAAGGGGATTCGCCGGAGTTGATGCGATCGCGCTTTGCTTTCCTGTTCCCTGAAATCCTGACAGGCTAATCGATTGAGGCGATATCGATGGGGTAGGACGTTGAGCTAACGAAATCGAGGGAAGTTGATTTAAATCCCGGAGAACTTCAGCGACAGATTGATAACGGTGATTGGTGGCTCGTTTCAGAAGTTTATCTAAAATATAGCCTAATTCATCACTAATCGAATTATTTTTTAAGTAACGCCGCCATATCCAGATATCCTCACCCGTATCAAACAATTTTTCAGGAACTACCTGGGTGAGTAAATGAATACAACTAACGCCTAAACTATACAAATCGCTGGCAAAAATGGCTTTTCCTTTAGCTTGTTCTGGGGCGATATAGTCTGGTGTACCAACAGTCGTTCCCGTTTTTACTGTACCAATGGCATGTTTAGCCGCACCAAAATCAACTAAAACTAAATTACCCTTGATCACACCTGCTTCAGTTTCTCCTGTATCCCCAGTATAAATATGCCGACGACGAATAATATTTTCTGGCTTAATATCGCGATGAATCACAGAACGCGAGTGGATAAACTCAAGGATAGCTAGCAAATCTCGCAGCATCTCCCGAATCTGCTGTTCGTTGAATACCCCATCCTTTGCCAGGATTTGGGCTAAATTTTGCCCATCAATAAATTCTTGGACTAAATATTGGCGATTATCTTGGGTAAAATGAGCCAGCAATTCCGGAATCTGGGGATGTTTCCCTAACTCATCTAGACGCACGGCTTCTCGTTCAAATAATTCTGTCGCTTTCTGGACATCGCTTGTCCCCTGATAGAGGGGGAAAAACTGCTTAACCACACATTGGGGTTTCGAGGGTTTGTCCTCATCCACCGCTAAAAACGTTTTGCCAAACCCCCCTTGTCCAATCAATCCCAGACTGCGGTAACGCTCTCGCAGCAGCAGCTTGGAACCACAACGTTGGCAAAACCGCATCCCATCCGGGTTTTGGGGGCGATTGCAGTGAGGATTGAGACAATAGCTCATGAGCAAAGGAAGATAAAGCCTTCGTCTCTATTTTGGCTTGATCAGGGCGCATTGCTTATAATAAATGAACATAACTATGTACATCAGCTTATGCTTCCCTACGAAATCACATCCCCAACAGAGGCACGAAATGGCTTTTTTCAGTTATTAGAACAGGTAGTACAAAATCATCAAATCTATATCATAAACCGCCGTGATGGTGAAAATGTTGCTTTGATTTCAGAGTCTGATTTAACCAGTTTAGTTGAAACTGTGTATCTATATTAGAGCACCTGCCAATGCTCGTCGATTATTGGATGCTATAGAGGAATCTAAAGCCGGAAAAATTAAACCTCAAACGATTGAAGAACTTGAGCAGGAGTTAGGGATTGAGCAAGAAAAAGAAATATGAATCTGAACAGAGTAAGCTAGTTGCTATCCTACTATATCATTTCCGATTATTTCTCTAATTTCATAACATTTCACTTCAAACACCTCCAATTCCTCTGCGTTCCTCTGCGCTTCCCTCTGCTACCTGGAGCGTTAAAATATAATCCCAATACCCCCATCATCAACACCGCCAAATCCTAATCGTCTTATCCGAACTCCCACTCACCACAGTCTTTCGATCCGGACTGATCGCTACAGAATACACCGCACTGTTATGCCCTTTCAGAATATCAATAATTTTCCCTGTACTTAACTGCCAAAGCCGAACCGTCTCATCCGAACTCCCACTCACCAGAACCTTTCCATCCCGACTCATAGCCAGTGAATTAACCGAACCAAAATTCCCCGACAAGGTACTCATTTCTTTACCCGTTCCCAAATACCAAAGCTTAATCGTTTGATCCGAACTACCACTGGCAATTATTTTACCATCAGGACTAAATACCAGCGACTTAACCGCCGCTTTATGCCCACTCAACGTCATCATCAATTGACCTGTGGTTAAATCCCAAACCTTAATCGTCTTATCATCACTTCCACTGACAAGAATCTGACCATTAGGACTAATCGCTACGGCGTTAACTCGCCCTAGCCAATCGGAATGCTGAATTGATAAAGGAACTTCTTTACCCGTTTCCAGGTTCCACAGTTTAATCGTTCGATCATCACTTCCACTAATTAAACGTTGCCCATCTCGACTAAAGCCAATGGATTTAACTGAACTCGAATGTCCCATGAGGGTATGGAGTGCCTTTCCCCTGTCTAACGCCCACACTTTAATCGTATAATCGTTATTACCACAGGCAAGCCATTTCCCATCGGGGCTAAACGCAATTGATTTTACGCCATTAAACCAGGCAAAATTTTTAGCCAGAATCCCCATCTCCTGACCCGTTTTTAATTGCCAGAGTCGAAGGGTTTGGTCATCACTTCCACTGGCAAAAATCTCTCCCTGGGGACTAATCGCCACTGCATTAACCTTACCCGAATGAGTAGTTAAGGTTTGTACACAATGCCAGTGTTGAGCAATTAAACCAGACTCGGTGCGAGTTTCCAGTGTGGTTAGTCCCGTCCATACATCTTGCAGGGAATTACTAATCTGATGAATATTTTTGCCCACTCCCTGAAGTCCAGCGTCGAGTTCATGTCTTAACATTGCCAGGGAAAGGTATGAGGGTTCTGGTGTTTCTGAGGCGTTTGGGGGTGGCGAGGGTAATCGATTTTTGTCCTTGATGTTTTGTAGTTTATGGATTGTCCTCTGAAGTTGAACAATAGTTTCCTTGAGTTGTTCAATCTGTTGGTGTCGCTGGGAATTGACTTGTTGCGCGTTGGTTTCTAGGTGAGAGACTTGCTGGTTCAGGGGTTCGATGTAGTCATACCATTTCGCGATCGCGTCTTTTAGTTGTCCCAGCTTTAATCCTTGGTCGGTAACCTGGGGGGTTAAGGTGTCGAGTTGAGTTTTTAAGGGTTCAAGCTGTTGCTGAACTTGGAGAATAATCGCACCATGCTGTTGCTGATTGGCGGCGCTAAATTCGGCAAATCGCTGTTGAGTTTGGCTATCCAGGTGAATCAGTTCCTGGTTCAGGGTGTCAATAAGGGGGTTAATATAAGCCAGAATACCTTCCGCTTGCAGGTGTTGTAATGCGTGTAATTGATCCAGTTGGGTTTGGGTTTGGCGATCGCGCTGTTGGGTTGTCTCGTCGAGTTGAGTTAGATGTAGCTGTAAAGGATGGATGAGTTGATAGATGTGGGCGATAATTTCCGCATGTTGTTGCTGATTCGCGCTATTGAATTGTTCCAGTTGGTTTTGGCTGCGGCTATCCAGTTGAATCAGTTGTTGATTCAGGGGTTCGATTAGCTGATGAATTTTCGCGATCGCCGCCTTATACTGTTGAGCATTAACATCCTTAAGGTGACTGATACGCTCCTGAGTCTGGATATCCAGTTGAGAGAATTCCTCGTGAATCGGTTCTAAATTTTGATACACCTGCGCGATCGCACTATCCTGGTGTTCACGGTTGAGTTGATGCAGCCGTTGGCGATTCAGGACATTTACCCCCAGAGTAAAGGTTAAGGGGGTAGCGGCGTAGATAACTTGCTGAGTCGCGGCTGCGATCGCGGTTCCCAAAAATGAACCCCCGATACAAACATATTCGGTAATATCGAGCCAGTGGCGTTGGGTCATGGCTGTCCTGGTAGCTAGTTGTCCCTGATTATCTTAATTATCTATCATCGCTCGAATTTGGGATTATAGTTTTTACCTCGTCCCGCGAGAAGCAACCCCGCCATAATCGATGATTTAGCATGGAAGGCTATCACTTGAACTACTCTTTGGATAGAGATTGTCCCAAACCTTAACCTGCTATGGTCTAACCAACGACTCAGTATAAATAGCAGGAGATTCACTCATGCCCTTGAATGTTACCCAAAAACTGATTCAATCTCATCTGGTTTCTGGCACGATGGAACCTGGTGCAGAAATTGCCCTCCGGATCGATCAGTCTCTTACCCAGGATGCCACAGGAACCATGGTTATGCTGGAGTTAGAAGCTATGGGCATTGATCGGGTTAAAACTGAGCTTTCAGCACAATACGTTGATCACAATCTCCTGCAAACCGACTATAAGAATGCCGACGATCATCTGTTTTTGCGATCCGCCTGTCAACGGTTTGGCATTTGGTACAGTCGCCCTGGCAATGGTGTTAGCCATCCCGTTCAGATGGAACGGTTTGGTATTCCCGGCAAAACCTTGATTGGTTCCGATAGTCACACCCCAGCCGCAGGTTCCCTGGGAATGCTAGCCTTTGGTGCGGGTGGAATTGATGTCGCCATGGCAATGGCGGGGGAACCCATGTTTGTGAAAATGCCCAGAGTTTTGGGTGTTAAACTTTTGGGGAAATTACCCGATTGGGTTAGTGCGAAAGATGTTGTCCTGGAAATGTTGCGCCGCTACGATGTCCACGGCTGTCGGGGCATGATTATTGAATATTATGGACCTGGACTTGCCCAACTCAGTGCCATGGATCGCCATGTTATCGCCAATATGGGAACGGAAATGGGAGCAACAACTACTGTTTTCCCCTCAGATGTTGAAATTAAGCGATTTTTAGAGGCTCAAGGGCGAGGACAGGATTGGGTAGAACTTGTCGCCGATGAGGATGCTGAATACAATGTCTATGACATGATTAATTTGTCGGAACTGGTTCCCTTAATTGCTTGTCCCAGTAGTCCTGGAAATGTTGTTCCGGTTACCGAAGTGCAGGGACGTCCTGTAAATCAGGTGGTGATTGGTTCCTCAGCAAATCCAGGGTTGCGTGATTTCTGGATAGTTAGCCAAATCGTGAAAGGACAAATTGTTCACGATCGCGTATCCTTTGATGTCAACCCAACCTCCCGCCAGGTGATTGAGAATTTAGCGGCAATGGATGACGCCTTTATGAATTTAATCCATGCTGGAGTACGATTTCATCAGGCAGGCTGTTTAGGCTGTATCGGCATGGGACAAGCACCCGCTTCTGATCAAATCTCTTTACGGACAATGCCGCGCAACTTCCCCGGACGTTCGGGAACGGCTGATGATCAAGTCTATTTATGCAGTCCAGAAACGGCTGTGGCGGCGGCTATCACCGGAGAAATCACTGATCCGCGTGAGTTAGAACAGCGTTTTGGTATCACCTATCCGCAATTCATTGCCCCAGAAACTGAAATCATTAATACCGATATGTTAGTGGTTCCACCAGAGGATGGCAGGACAGTGGAACTGGAAAAGGGACCCAATATTAAATCTTTCCCCGAATTCGCCGCCTTATCTAATACTATTTCTGTGCCTGTGCTGTTGAAAGTTGAGGATAATATTTCCACCGATGAAATATTACCTGCAGGGGCGCGGGTTTTACCTTATCGCAGTAATATCCCCGGAATTAGCCAGTTTGTCTATTACATGAAGGATGAGACATTTTGGCAACGGGCAGAAGCGGCGAAGGAAAAATCTGGGGGTCATGTTATTGTTGGCGGAAGTAACTATGCTCAGGGTTCTAGCCGCGAACACGCCGCGATCGCACCCCGTTATTTGGGGCAAGTGGCTGTCTTAGCTAAATCTTATGCCCGGATTGGTTGGCAAAATCTGGTGAATTTTGGGATTATGCCCCTAGAATTTGTCAATCCTCAAGATTACGACAGTATCAGCGAAGGGGATGAACTGGAAATTCTTGGCTTACGGGAGGCGTTAGAGGCAGGGCGTTCAATTCCTGTAAAGAACCTCACCAAGGACATGATATATCCCATGACTCATAGCCTGAGTCCCCGTCAAGTAGAAATTATGCTTTGTGGCGGCTTAATCAATCACTTTAAAGCGAGGTCAGAAGTCGCTCAATCTGTCAATATCTAAATTTGGGTTAAATGCCCCCTTTTTGGTAGGGAAAAGCTACAGGACAGAAGTTCAATTTTTCCCTACACCCCACACCCTACACCCTACACCCTACCTATACCTCAAGTAGCTTGTCACCCTTCAGGTTTTTTTCCACGGAGAGGGGGGGATTCGAACCCCCGATGGCTGTGACACCATAACAGATTTCGAGTCTGCCGCATTCAACCGCTCTGCCACCTCTCCAGGTCTTTGTTCTTATGATAGTAGCACTCATTGTTACTGAGTAGCATCTCAAAAGCGTCTCAACGGTTCAGAAAAGCGCTGCATCAGTACGATTAGCCTCCAATGTGGTTTCAAAGCCCTGTTCTGGTGTCCACTGAATCGCCCCATCACGCCCAGTCCAGTACAATTCAACCTGAGCATTTTGCAACACTTTGGCGGCTTGGGGTTCAATGACGTCCGCCGATGCGATCGCAACATCGGGTTGGAGTATGTTTACCAATTGAGGAGTGAGAGGCTCACCCGACCACCATAGCACTTGAATTTGAGGCAAATTACTCCTTTGAGCGAATTGCTTTTGCTCATCGGGTGGCATATCTCCCAAGAGTAACCAGGTTTGATCCTTAATTTGAAGCTGTACGATAGGAGGTTGGGCTTTGATTAATTCGAGCGTCGTTTTTTCTCCAGAACCCGTAGCACCAACGGCTAAACGTTGTTCCGTTGACACGACTTCATAAATTCCATTTTGGGATTGAACCGCCTCTGCAATCGCCTCTGTATCAGTAGGTAACGGTTCTGAATGGGCTAAGTCATAAAACCGCTTAACGGGTAAACTTTCCAATATTGGCACCCAACCACTCCGAAAACGAGGTTGTGAATCAACCGCAACCGCCCAATCCACCTGATTAATCCCCTGCTTTTGCAAAAAAGGTAGGATAGTAAAATTCGCGGTATCGGTTTCCCCACTATTGACAAGCGTCACTTGACCCTGATCCTGAATCACCAAAACTTGTTCTTGATCAGCCGCTAAAACAGTAACTTGAAACTGTTCTAGCCTGGATTGCCAAATGGGTAGGGCAATAATGGTTAAGGCGATTACACCGGCGAATACGCCTCGCAGCTGCACACGCGAACTGATACAAGTGATGCCAATTAAGCCATAAAGCAGCAGCAACTGCGTCAGGGAAATTGTACCGAGGGCGACTGAACTAGCGGGTAAAGCATTAAAAAATCGCACCAGTTCCAGCAAGCCTTGAAGAGGATAGTACAACAATCCCGCGATCGCGCTACCTGCTAAGGGTGAAATTAATGCGACTAAGGCACTCAGAAAACCCCCCAAGCTAATTAAGCTAATCAAGGGTGTGCCGATAATATTGGCAACCACACTGTAGGGGGCAATCATGCCGAAAACATACAGTTGTAAGGGTAATGTCCACAACAGTGCGGCTAATGGAACGGCGATTAAAGCCGCAATGACTGAAGGTAACCAGTCGAGGTTCTTGACTAAGGGAGGTACGGTGACTAGCAATCCCAGAGTGGCTAAAAAGCTTAACTGAAAGCCTAAATCCCAAATCCACAACGGATTGATAATCAACAAAATCGTCGCGGCGAGTAATAGAGAACCCAAGGGTTTAACTTGTCGATGAGTCAGCAGCGCCACTAATGCCCCTACTCCCATAATCGCAGCTCGTAGAACTGACGGTTGCAAACCTGTTAAGCCAACATAAATCAGTAACGCTGTGAGTCCAATCCCAAATTGCGTTTTTGTTCCCCACCGTTTCGTTAACGCTAATACTGAACCCAAAATCAACGACACATGAAACCCAGATGCTGCCAAGACATGAGCGAATCCAGTTTGGATAAATAGGTCGCGAATATCGTAAGGTAAATCGACGGCTTTGCGTCCCAATACAATTGAACTCAAAAGTAGACCCGTTGGACTTTCTAACTGACGCACTTGGGCATGGATAATACGTTGACGTAACATCCACCATCCCCATGTTGGTTCTTGATTTTCGTCGGGAAAACTGACTTGTCGCCCACTTAAGCCAGCAAACGCGCCTTCCTTGGTTAAATAGGTGGCAAAATCAAAGCCGCCAGGATTGGCTGCGGGTTTGGGTTTATATAAAACACCTGTGACAGAAATAGTTTGACCTGGAAAAAGACCCGTCGATTGCAATAAAGGAACCGTTACATATAACTTACCTGTGACACCTCGCGTCGTTGTGCCGCGATTTTCATTACTTTCCAGTTCAGTGAGTTGGGTAGCTTCTAGCCAAAATTGTCCTTTCTGCGATCGCGTCAGCCGAGGAACGGTTTCGACTTCGCCTTGAATGGTGACAACTTGCCCTTGCGCCGTATCCTGTCCAGACGCCACAAATTGACTGATGTCATTGGATTCAGGTTGAGGTAATCGCAGTTGCACATAGAGAAGGGCGATCACGGCAACAAGGGTAGTGGTCAACCATAATCGGGGTTTAGGTCCTGTGCGCCAAATCCGGGGGAACGCGATCGCGCAAATTATGCCTATCCCGATTACACTCAGGATTAAAAGACTATACTCTTGCCAGGTGACAGTACGAGTAGGCAAGCCGACAATGGCTGTAGACAATAAGGCAAGAATATAAGCCACACTCAGTAGGGAACCACTGGCAAGATTCATCGCATAGCTAGACCGGGTTTCCAAACCAATACGGTATGAAAGAAACAAAAAGCACGATGCAGGTGTTCAAGTCGCCCCCTAAACCGATAACGTTTGAGAGGGGGATGATGACTTGAGCGGAAATCCTAATCCTTCTCGTTGCTGTAAGTAAAGTTGTGCCACTCGTCTGGCTAGGTTCCGAATCCTGCCAATATAGCGTGTCCGTTCCGTTACCGAAATCACACCTCTGGCATCCAGCAAATTGAATGTATGAGAACATTTGAGAACATAGTCAAGACTGGGTAAGACAAGGCTTCTATCAATGAGTTGCTTGGCTTCTTGTTCGTACAAACCAAACAGTGTCAATAATAAGTCGGGGTTAGAGGCTTCAAAATTATAGGTACATTGCTCTATTTCACCTTGGAGGTGAACATCACCGTAGTTAAGGTGGTCATTCCACTGGATTTTGGTCATCGCATCGACTCCTTGTAGATACATGGAGATTCGTTCTAACCCATAGGTAATTTCGATGGAAACCGGGCGACAATCTACGCCACCGCATTGCTGGAAGTAGGTAAATTGGGTGATCTCCATGCCATCCAACCACACTTCCCAACCCGTTCCCCAGGCTCCGACAGTGGCATCTTCCCAGTTATCCTCGACAAAGCGAATATCATGATCTTCAGGATGAATGCCTAAAGCCCGGAGGGAATCCAGATAAATTTCTTGAATCGTGTTGGGTGAGGGTTTAATCAGGACTTGATACTGGTAATAGTGTTGAAAGCGATTGGGATTTTCCCCGTAGCGTCCATCAGCTGGTCGTCGGCAAGGTTCTACATAAGCTACTGACCAAGGTTCATCGCCAATGGATCTGAGAAACGTGTGTGGGTTCTTGGTTCCGGCACCTTTTTCGATGTCATAGGGTTGAGCAATCAGGCAACCGCGATCGCTCCAGAACTGGTGTAACGTAGCAATTACAGACTGAAAATTCACATGACCTCCACATTTTGGTCAAAATCTATCACTACATTCTGGCATCTTACTTGGTTGTCCCGGATGGATACCTGGTTCGTGGGTTAAGCGAGGGCGGGGGAGTTGAGTGTGTTCGTCTGAAGGTAGGCAGGTGATTGGCTACTTGAGTGTAACAGGATAGTGCGATCGACATAGTGCCTGAGTAGTTTGCTGGAAGGTGTTCTCTGCGTAAAGGAGTAGAGCAAAAAAAAATAGTCGGCTAAATCCCTTAATTTGAAAGGATTCCAGCCTTCCTCCAAAAAAAAATCCCTCAAAAGGTTGACAACTCCAGAAATAGCCACTACATTGGTAAATGCGCTTGAAACGGAGTTCACTCCACATCCAAGCGTCCGAACCAAGAAAAATCAATAGTTTGAAAGCCAAGCATACAAAACTCCTTGTCAAAAAACTTCGAGGGGAATCAGGAAACTGAGACTCTCTCAACTAATAAGGATAACTTGGAAATATCACCTATTAATAGGTGATATTTCGGAGCCTAGAAAAAAACACTCTAATATGGAGAGTTTGATCCTGGCTCAGGATGAACGCTGGCGGTCTGCTTAACACATGCAAGTCGAACGCAACCTTCGGGTTGAGTGGCGGACGGGTGAGTAACGCGTGAGAATC